>NZ_JACSJL010000002.1:300000-510625 GCF_018617075.1 Exiguobacterium sp. s123
CCATCATTCTGTCGAAATCTTCCACGTCCTCGATGACGACACCTTGTGCCCCTACTTCGTGTAGTAAATTGGATACCGCTTCTACCGCAAGTTGTGTCGTGTGGACACAAATTTCAGACCATTTCATCGTTCGTACACACTCCTTTTAGTGACTAAAGAACTTTTTCATTTTTTGGAACATTCCATGTTCCTCTTCGACACCGGACTCTCCGCTAATTTCTTCAAATTCACGAAGCAACTCTTTTTGACGGTCTGTCATGTTCTTCGGCGTCATCACGATGACACTGACATACTGGTCACCATTTGCGCCACCACGAACGCTCGGCATTCCTTTACCGCGTAAACGGAATTTTGAACCGGTTTGTGTCCCTGCAGGCACTTTCAAGCTCACATTCCCGTGAACTGTCGGTACTTCGATTTCCGCACCGAGAGCAGCCTGAGCGAATGTGATCGGCATATCCATTGCGATGTGTTGGTCGACACGTTCAAAGATCTCATGTGCTCGGATACGAACGACGACGTACAAGTCCCCTGCTGGTCCACCGTTCACGCCTGGACCACCTTTACCTGAGAGACGGATCTGTTGACCGTTATCGATACCGGCTGGGATTTTGACCTCGACGGTTTGTTTCTTCTTCACATGACCTGAGCCATGGCACGTCGGACATTTTTCTTTAATCGTCTTACCACTTCCGTGACACTGGCTACATGGACGTTGGTTGACCATACGACCGAGAATCGTGTTCTGTTCGACCGTCTCGACGCCGCTACCGCCACATCGATTACACGTTTCCGGTTTCGTGCCCGGTTTTGCGCCACTTCCCATACACGTGTCACATTCCACTTCGATTTCGAGTTCAATCGTCTCCGTTTTACCTGTGACACTTTCCATGAAGTCAAGATCGACGATGTACTGGTAATCTTCACCGCGACGTGGTGCGTTCGGATCTTGACGGCGTCCACCGCCTCCGAAGAACATGTCGAAGATATCTCCGAAGCCGCCTTGGAAGTCACCGCCTCCTCCAAACTGATTGGCCCCTTCGAAACCGAATCGGTCATACTGGGCCCGTTTCTGTTCGTCTGAGAGTACTTCATACGCTTCACCAATCTCTTTGAACTTGTCGGCAGCATCTGCTTCTTGGTTGATGTCCGGGTGATATTGACGGGCTAACTTTCGGTATGCCCGCTTGATGTCTTGTGCCGAGGCCGACTTGTCGAGCCCGAGCACTTCATAATAATCTCGTTTCGCCACTATTCTCGCTCCTATCCTCACAAACTACGTATCGATTTTACCGATTCTACCTTAACATGGAAAGAGCCAAAGCAGAAACCTGCTTTGGCGCTCTCCTTTACAACGGCTGTTTATTTACGGTCGTCGAGATCCTCAAACTCTGCGTCCACGACATTATCGTCTTGTTTCGCTTCCGCTTGTGGTTCTGCGCCTTCAGCACCTTGCTGTTCAGCCATTCTAGCATATACTTTTTGCGTCAACTCTTGAACGACAGCTGACAATTCGTCTTTGGCTGTACGGATCGCCTCAAGGTCTGAACCTTCGAGAGCAGTTTTCGCTTTTTCTTTCGCAGCTTCTGCTTTTTCTTTGTCCGCCTCTTCTACTTGCTCACCAAGGTCTTTGATCGCCTTGTCTGTCGCGAAGACGAGTTGGTCTGTTTCGTTGCGAAGTTCTGCTTCTTCTTTACGTTTGTTATCTGCTTCTGCGTTCGCTTCGGCTTCTTTCACCATGCGCTCGATTTCCGCCTCATCGATACCTGAAGAAGATTGGATTGTGATCGATTGTTCTTTGTTCGTACCGAGATCTTTTGCCGATACGTGAACGATTCCGTTTGCATCGATATCGAATTTAACTTCGATTTGTGGTACACCACGTGGTGCTGGTGGAATATCCGTCAATTGGAAGCGACCAAGTGTCTTGTTGTCTGGTGCCATCGGACGTTCCCCTTGAAGAACGTGGATGTCAACAGCAGGCTGGTTATCGGCTGCAGTCGAGAACACTTGTGATTTCGATGTTGGGATTGTCGTGTTGCGATCGATGAGTTTCGTCATCACGCCACCCATTGTCTCGATACCGAGTGAGAGTGGAGTCACGTCGAGAAGAACGACGTCTTTCACGTCTCCGGCAAGAACTCCACCTTGAATTGCTGCACCAAGTGCAACAACTTCATCCGGGTTAACCCCTTTGAATGGCTCTTTCTTCGTGAAGTCGTGGATTGCTTTTTGAACAGCAGGGATACGTGTCGAACCACCGACGAGAATGATCTTGTCGAGGTCAGATGGTGTGAGTCCTGCGTCTTTCAAGGCACGGCGCGTCGGTTCCATTGTGCGTTCGACAAGGTCAGCCGTCAATTCTTCAAATTTCGCACGTGTGAGTGTCATCTCCAAGTGGAGCGGACCTGCTTCACCTGCTGTGATGAACGGAAGGCTGATATGTGCGCTTGTGACACCTGAAAGGTCTTTCTTCGCTTTTTCGGCAGCATCTTTCAAACGTTGAAGTGCCATCTTGTCTTTGCCGAGGTCGATGCCGTTCTCTTTTTTGAATTCTGCAACGAGGTAGTCGATGACTTTTTGGTCGAAGTCATCTCCACCGAGACGGTTGTCACCAGCTGTAGCGACAACTTCGAATACACCGTCACCAAGTTCAAGAATCGAAACGTCGAACGTACCGCCACCGAGGTCATAGATCAAAATCGTGTGGTCTTCACCTTTATCTAAACCGTAAGCGAGTGCCGCAGCTGTTGGCTCGTTGATGATCCGTTTGACATCAAGACCAGCAATCTTACCAGCATCTTTTGTCGCTTGACGCTCCGCGTCGTTGAAGTATGCAGGAACTGTGATGACGGCTTCCGTGACTGATTCACCGAGGTAGTCTTCAGCATCTTTCTTCAACTTCTGCAAAATGATTGCCGAGATTTCTTGTGGTGTGAATTTCTTACCGTCTACGTCAACTGTATGTGATGTTCCCATGTGACGTTTGATGGATTGGATCGTATTCGGGTTCGTGATAGCCTGACGTTTTGCGACCTCACCGACTTGACGCTCTTCTCCTTTGAATGCGACAACCGAAGGAGTCGTACGGTTACCTTCTGCGTTTGAGATGACGACGGCTTCGCCACCTTCCATTACTGCCACACATGAGTTTGTAGTCCCTAAGTCAATACCGATAATTTTACCCATCGTTTATTCCTCCGTCTCGTTAAGTAGTGTTATTCTGCGACTTTTACCATGCTCGGGCGAATGACTCGACCATGCATCGTATATCCTTTTTGAAGCTCCATCGTCACGATACCTGACTCGAACTCATCGCTCGGTTCTTGCATGACTGCTTGATGGAAATTCGGGTCGAACGGCTGTCCGACTGCTTCAATCACTTCGACTTGCTCAGCATTTAATACGTCAAGTAGTTGACGATGAATCATGTCTACTCCCGATTGAATCTGCTTCGCATCTTCTGAAGTTGCGTTTACTTGAAGTGCACGCTCAAAGTTGTCAATGAGCGGAATCAATTTTTCAATGACAGACTGTGAAGCAAACTTGACGCGTTTGGCATTCTCTTCGTTCGTCCGACGACGGAAGTTGTCAAAGTCGGCACGAATGCGGAGCTCGCTCGCTTTCAACGCTTCGATTTCTTTTTGTAAGTCCGTCCCCTCAGAACTTTCTTCCACAATCTCAGCATTTAAAACCTCATCTTCATTTGATTCAGTTGACTCATTCTCTTCTGTTTGTGCCGAGTCTACAGATTTTTCTTCAAGCACGTCATCTTGCTCGTGCCCGTTTTGGTGATCTGCTGTCATAATAAAACTCCTTTCCGTCACTCATCTAGTTTCGTTCGTCGCAACGCTTCGATAATTTGTCCCATCATTTGGACACCATGACGGTAATTCATACGCGTTGGACCAATCATAGCGATTGTACCGAATGTTTTTCCGTCTAGTGTATAATCCGAGGTGATGACACTACAATTTTGAAGGGCGACAATTCCGTTCTCGCTCCCAATGCTCACATAAATTTCACGATTTGGCAACGATTCGAGCCAGTGCGTCAATCGTTCTTGCTCATCAATCCATTCTAGGAATGGGCGTAACGTGTCGAGCGTCTGAAACTCGGGTTGATTGAAGATCTTCTTCTTGCCCCCGAGATAAAGCGAAGACGGCGTTTGGATTCCGAGCGTCGATTGAATCAGTTGCATCATGTTCTCGTACTGCTGTCGCTGAGCGAGTTGCAATTTGGCAACTTCCTCCCCAATCCGGATTTTCAATTGTCCGATTGGCGTTCCGACAAGGCGGTCGTTCAACAGTCGAATCGTTTCCTCGATGACGTCAGGAGCGACACGCGATTCAAACATGACGGTACGATGCTCGACGTGACCTTGATCCGTGACGATGAGAACGACACCACGCCGCTCGTCTAATGGCATAAAGTCCACACGGGCCAACGTTTCCATTTGGCTGTTTGGACCGAGGGCGACCGTCGTATAATTGGTCAAATCAGAAAGGAGATCTGCAGCTTGTCGAATCAGGATCTCAGACTCTTTTGAAGATTGTTTCAAACGTTCTTCTAGTCGACCTGTCTCCCGTTCGTCGATGATCTGCTTCTCGACGAGGTGGTCCACGTAATATCGATAGCCGACCTCTGACGGGATGCGACCTGCAGAAGTATGTGGTTTTTCAATCAGCCCCATGTCTTCCAAATCGGCCATATCATTCCGAATCGTTGCTGAACTAAACGTCAAATCGTCTCGTTTCGACAATGTCCGAGAACCGACCGGCTGAGCCGTCTGGATGTAATCGTCAATGATGGCTCGAAGAATGAGCAATTGTCGATCTGTCAGCACAACATCACTCCTCTCTGAAAAGGTTACCCCGCTTTATTAGCACTCATATTTAACGAGTGCTAATCACACTTCAAATATTATCATGTTCTCACTATTTGTCAATTCATACACTCGGATTTTTTCACCTTTTTTCACGATAGCAAACCTACGAAATGAAAATAAAAGCCCATTTCGGTAGAATAGATGATGAGGTGATTAAATGTTTACAACAAAACAATTTAATGTATTTAAACAGGATGGACTCGACGAACGAATGTCTGGCATCCGTTCGGATATTCAACCGCTCTTCCATCGGATTTATGACGAGGTCGGGCCAGAGCTTGAAGCTGATGTCGGTATTCCTCTTTATTTGCATGTGGCGAAGCACGCTCGTCGGACGGTGAACCCACCAAAAGATACGTGGATGGCGATTTGTCACGACAAACGTGGGTACAAAAAACATCCGCACTTACAAGTTGGGCTTTTCGACGATCGTGTCTTCATCTGGCTAGCGTTCATCTATGAGATGCCGAACAAGGACGCCATCGCGAAACACCTGCAACAAATCGATTTGAAATCAACATTCCCTGATTTCCATATCGCGGGCGACCATATGAAAAAAGAAGCGTTACTTGTTGAAGATACGTCAACTGAAGACATTCAATCGCTACTTGAGCGATTCGGCACTGTGAAAAAGGCTGATTTCTTGATCGGCCGTCAACTTCCTGCCGATGCGTCGATTCTTCAAAATGAAGACGCATTTCTCGCGTTGGTCGAAGACACGTTCGGTCGGCTTACACCGCTCTATCGTGATCTCGTCTTGTAATATAAGAAAATGGACAAATCCTCACGAGGGACTTGTCCATTTTTTTATGAATCAGCATGTTCAAGTTTTGCTTCTCCAATAAAGGCTGCAAAGGCTTCATTGGCGAGTGGCAAACCGGATGCCGTTAGACGGATATGTGTGTCCGTCCGTTCAATCAGTGACTTCTTCACCAACTCTTCGATGACGTGACCGAACACATCATCGAGCGACACTCCGTACTTTTGTTCAAACGTCTGAAGCGAGACCCCGGAACGCATACGCAGGCCGAGGAATAACTCTTCTTCCATCTTTTCCACTTCTTCTAGTTCGGTCACCCGTTTCACAGGGATGCCTTCTGCTTTAATATAGTGAGGAATTGGAGCGATATTGGCGCGACGTGTCCCATTCAAATAACTATGCGCTCCGGCTCCGAATCCATAATACTCTTCATTGCGCCAGTACACTTGATTGTGACGACTCTCTCGACCAGGCAAGCCATAGTTGGAGATTTCATATTGTTTGAGACCATGGCGTTCAAGCGTCTCCATCACTTTCAAGTACATTTCGACTTCGACATCTTCCCCCGGTAAACGGAGCTTCCCTTTTCGATCTTGAATCGCAAAGACGGTATGCGGCTCGAGGATCAACGAATAAGAGGATACATGTTGAATCGGTAATTGGAGCGCTAGCGCTAAATCACGGTCAATTTGTTCAACGGTTTGTTCCGGAAGACCGAACATCAGGTCAATCGAGATATTGTCAAAGCGCTTTGCCGCTTCGCTTACCGTCTCGAACACATCATCCGCCCGATGTGTCCGCCCGATGCGCTCGAGTCCACCATCATCAAACGTCTGGACACCGAAACTGAGTCGGTTGACGCCACCTGCTTTCATCGTGTCGAGTTTTTCCGCACTCACAAAGTTCGGGTTCGCTTCGACAGAATACTCTAAGTCGTCTGACGCGAGTGGCAGAATGTGTTGGCGGACCATGTCCATCAGGCGCGCCATCTGCTCCTCATTGAGCGCGGTCGGTGTCCCGCCTCCGATAAAGATGGTATCAATCCGCTCTGTCGGAAACGCCTCGAGCGTCAATACCATCTCTCGTTCTAATGCATCTAAATAATCATCAACAGGCTGATTTTTTAAAAACACCTTGTTGAAATCACAGTAATAACAAATATGTTCACAAAATGGAATGTGAAGATATACGGCTTTAGCCAATTTCGGCCACCCCTTTCTTCTCATTCCATTTATAACGCTTTTCGTCTGTTCTTTCCAGCCTGCGCCATCAATCGAATCGATGAATGAATAAACCACTCTTCAATTTCGGCTCGAACCAGGTTGATTTTGGAGGCATCTGGCCACCATCATCCGCCACGCGCATCAGTTGTGACATCGTTGTCTCATGGCACGTGAAAAGCAATCGGTCCGGCACTTGAGTCAGCTTCTCTAATTCAACGACCGTCTTGTTTCCACCGACAAAATCGACTCTCGCATCCGTACGGATATCTTCAACGTTGAAGTATGGCGTCAGAATATCTCGCTGTAAGATGGCAACGTCGAGCGCCGGGTCTTCTTGCCGTTTCGTCAACTTATAATACTTCCCTCGATAGGCGACTCCGAAGACGCCATGTTCATTCGGCAGGACAAGACGATCCTCCTCCTTGATTATGTATGAAAACGAGAGTCCGTCTAACATATTCTCTACCTCTTCAGGACTTATCGCTGTCAGCACGCGATGATACGGCAAGATTGTCAACTCGTCACTCGGGAAGAGGACACCTAAGAAGTGTGAACGTCCATTCTTTTGAGAACGATCCCCACTCATCCCGGAAACGACCGCTGCCGCTTTCGCACGATGATGTCCATCTGCAATGTAGATCGACGGGATGGTCGCGCCAATCATCATGACACGAGCGAGTTCACGGTTTGGAATCATGAATCCTTCATGCATGACGCCTCGTTCATCCGTGAACGAGAATAACGGGTCTCCGTCAGTCGCTTTATGTAAGATTTGTTTCAAGTTTGCATGTGGAGGATGACTGAGTAGAATCGGACCGGTGTGCGCTCGCGTCGCCCGGACATGCTCGACACGTTCCCGCTCCTTCGTTTCCCGTGTATGTTCGTGAATCTTGATGCGACCGGCTTCATAATCCGCGACTGAAAAGGTGGCGACTAGACCCGTTTGCTGACGTTGTCCCGATGTCAATCGATAGACGTAAAATCCGTTCGGACGTTCCGTCAATTCCTTTTCATAGAGACGTTCTAGCTCATGACGCGCCAGCTCCCCCCACTTCTCAAGGGAAAGGTCAGATTGAAGCGCTTCTGGCTTATCCACTGCTAAAAAGGAATCGGGATTTTCTGAAATGACGGCTTGCGCTTCTTCAATCGATACGACATCATACGGGTCAGCGGCGACACGTTCCGGATGCGTTGGCATATAAGGGCTGAACGGTTTAAATACTACCATAAGGATCCTCCTTAAAATTCCCGGACGCGAATGACGCCCTGTATTTCATACAGCGCATGAATCGATAACGGTTCATGCTCGCTGTTGTCTAAATCAATCAACGTATACGCCATCTCCCCGCGGCTACGATTAACCATGTTATCGATATTCAATCCATGTGAGGCAAGTTCTCCCGTGATTTGACCGACCATGTTCGGGACGTTTCGATGCAAAATCCCAAGACGGCGTTTACCCGTGTATGGAAGCTCGACGTTCGGAAAATTAGCGGACGAACGAATATTCCCTGTCTCGAGATACAATTTCAGCGTCTCCACGGCTTGAATGGCACAGTTGACTTCCGACTCTTTAGTCGATGCACCGAGGTGAGGCAATGCCATGACTTGCGGATGACCGATCAGCGTGTGACGGGGGAAGTCGGTCACATACAGTCCTACATGATGATGGAATGCCTTCAATAAGTCATCATCTTTCACGAGCTCTCCTCGCGCAAAGTTCAAAACAGTCATCCCCGGTTTCATTCGCTCAAACCAACTCCGGTCGATGCTGAATCGAGTCTCCTCAGTCAAAGGCATATGGATCGACAGTAAATCAACGTTGCCCAGTACTTCACTTAAGTGTTTGGCACGCGTGACATGTTTCGAAATATTCCAAGCGGCATCAACCGAGAGATGAGGGTCGTATCCGATGACATCGACCCCGAGTTGGAGAAGATCGTTGGCTAGCGACGCACCGATGGCTCCCAGACCGATAATCCCCACTTTTTTACCTCGCAACTCCGCTCCGAGGAATTGTCGTTTTTGCAATTCCATCGCTTCTTCTAATTGAGATTGCGATGCGGTAGTCTGTTCATTCACCCAATTGAAACCTTTCACAATAAATCGTACTGAGAGGATCATGCTTGCAAGGACGAGCTCTTTCACCGCATTCGCATTCGCGCCAGGTGTATGAAACGCGACGATTCCTCGTTTCGCAAGTTGATCGAGCGGAAGGTTGTTGACACCGGCCCCAGCTCTAGCGATGGCGAGAAGATAGGGAGGGATGTCCTCTTCATGGACTTGATGACTTCTCAGTACCCAAGCATCGGCTTGATCCGATGCATTGATGACGTACTCGCTTGGCTCGAATCGTTTCAGACCAGCGGCAGCGATTTGATTAAATGTTTTGATGTGATACATGGGTCTCCTCCTCGAATGCTCTCATGACGTCGACGAGGCGTTCTGCCCCTTCTAGCGGCATCGCATTATATAGACTTGCACGTAAGCCCCCTACCGAACGATGGCCACCGAGTTCGAGCAAGCCACGTTCTAACGCGTATCGCTCAAAGCGCAGATCCAGCTCTTGATTTCCCGTTGTAAATGGGATGTTCGTCAATGAACGACGTTCCCCCGTTATAATTGGAGAAAAACAGGTCGACTCTTCAAGATAGGAATAGATCCTGTCACTTTTTTGACGATTCAATCGTTCCATCGCTTCGACGCCTCCGCAGTCTTCTACCCACTTCAATACACGCTCGGCTACATACACACTAAACGTCGACGGTGTATTGAATAACGTATCGACATGTGATGCATATTGAAGATAACTCGGCAACTGAAGCGACTGAATCAAATCTCGACGGATGATGACGACCGTCAGTCCTGCAGGTCCGATATTCTTCTGGGCTCCGGCATAAATCACCCCGAAGCGCTCCACATCGATCTGCTCGGCTAGAATATTCGAAGAAGCATCTGCAATCAACGGAATATCGACTTCAGGGATATGTGTAAATCGAGTCCCTTCAATCGTGTTGTTCAGTGTCACATGGAGATAGTCCACCTCTTGGACAAGGCTCGATTCAAAAGACATCCCTCCCGTCGCATCTACCAACGGATGAATGACATCGACCTCTCCAAAGTATTTCGCATCTTCCATCGCTTTTTTAGACCAGATGCCTGTATCCACATAAACGAATCGATTCTGTTTCCGTAAATTCATCGGAATCATGGAAAATTGTAACGTCGCCCCGCCCTGTAGCCAAAGTACGGCATAATTCTCAGGGATATGCATGAGTCTTCTCAGTCTCCATTCAAGAGAGTCGACCACACGTTGGAAAGACGCGGAGCGATGACTCGTTTCGATAATCGAAACGCCTTCATATTCAAACGTCAGAAGATGTTGTTGAATCTCTTGCATCACTTCCGTCGGTAGCATGCCGGGACCCGCAGAGTATGTATACGTCGACACGGTGTTTCCTCCTCTATAGTCTGTCTAAGGGTGTACTCTTCCTTATAGGAAGTGGCATTTCCTGCCTAAAATACAAAATCGCCCTGATTCGAAAATCAGGGCGATTTAATCTCATTATTCTTCGTCCATGGAGAGGACAGACATAAACGCTTCTTGCGGGACTTCGACGGACCCGACCATCTTCATGCGCTTCTTACCTTCTTTTTGTTTCTCGAGGAGTTTTCGTTTACGTGAGATATCTCCTCCGTAACATTTAGCCAAAACGTTTTTACGAAGTGCTTTAATCGTAGAACGTGCGACGATTTTGGTTCCGACAGCCGCTTGGACTGGAACTTCGAACTGCATCCGTGGAATGAGTGCCTTAAGCTTCTCAACAATGACCTTCCCACGCTCGTACGCGAAGTCACGGTGAACGATGAAGCTGAGGGCATCGACGACTTCGTTATTGAGCAAGATATCCATCTTCACGAGGCGCGATTGACGGTAGCCGATCAATTCATAGTCGAGAGACGCATAGCCTTTCGTACTCGATTTCAACTGATCGAAGAAATCATAGACGATTTCACTGAGCGGAATCTCATACGTGATTTTGACGCGAGTCGTATCGATATATTGCATATCGATGAACGTTCCGCGTTTCTTCTGGCAAAGTTCCATGATGGCACCCACGTAGTCGTTTGGTGTCATGACAGCCGCCTTGACGTATGGCTCTTCGATTGAATCGACCTTTTGTTGCTCTGGCATCTTCGATGGGTTATCGACGTGAATCACTTCGCCTGAAGTCGTCGTCACGTGATAAATTACCGATGGTGCCGTCGTAATCAAGTCGATGTTAAACTCACGTTCAATCCGCTCTTGAATGATTTCCATATGAAGCATGCCGAGGAATCCACAACGGAAACCAAAACCGAGCGCTTGCGATGTCTCTGGTTCAAACTCGAGCGCGGCATCCGAGAGCTGGAGCTTTTCAAGTGCCTCACGAAGATCATTGTACTTAGCCGCATCAATCGGATACAAACCACAGTACACCATCGGGTTCATCTTGCGATAACCAGGTAGCTGACTCGTTGCCGGGTTTTTAGCAAGTGTGATCGTATCCCCGACGCGAACATCTCCGACTGTTTTAATGGATGCAGAAAGCGTACCAACGTCTCCGACGTTCAATTCTTTAACAGAAATCGGTTTTGGCGTCGAGACACCGAGGTCCGTCACTTCGAACGTCTTGCCGGTCGCCATCATTTGAACCTTGTCTCCTACTTTGACTGAACCGTTCACGATACGAATCGATGCGACGACACCGCGGTAAGCGTCATAGTATGAGTCAAAAATCAGTGCTTGCAATGGTTCAGACGGGTCCCCTGTCGGCGGAGGGACAAGTTCCACGATTTGTTCGAGAATCTCTTCAATCCCGATTCCCGCTTTTGCAGAAGTCGGGACCGCGTCACTCGCATCGAGTCCGATGACGTCTTCAATCTCTTGACGGACCCGCTCGACATCCGCTGACGGCAAGTCGATTTTATTGATAACCGGGATGATTTCAAGATCGTTATCGAGTGCTAAATAAACGTTCGCAAGGGTTTGAGCTTCAATTCCTTGCGCTGCGTCGACGACGAGAATCGCACCTTCACATGCCGCAAGCGAACGTGACACTTCATATGTGAAGTCGACGTGTCCTGGCGTGTCGATCAAGTGAAGAATATACTCTTCTCCGTCTTTCGCCGTATAGTTCAATTTGACGGCGTTCAATTTGATTGTAATTCCACGCTCACGCTCCAAGTCCATCGCGTCAAGCGTCTGCTCTTTCATCTCACGAGCCGTGAGTGCACCAGTCTTCTCAAGAATCCGGTCAGCGAGCGTCGACTTTCCATGATCGATGTGCGCGATGATGGAAAAGTTACGAATCTTCTTCTGACGATTCTCTAATTCTTGTTTGTTCATATATGGGTTCACCTATCCTTCTCATGCATACCGTGTCATTATATCAAAATCCTAAAGTAATGTGTACGACCTACTACAACAATACCACAGATAGTTTTCAGAATAATCATCAAGTGGTTGCTTTTCATATAACCGTTTGCTACAATTGTGCTTGTTCTGTTGAATGATTACTTGAAGTAATAAGAACATACACTTTCTTGTTTCAGGAGGTGACAAACAATGGCAAACATCAAATCAGCAATCAAACGTGCAAAAACTTCTGAAAAACGTCGTGTTGCGAACTCACAAGAGAAAGCGGCAATGCGTACAGCAGTAAAACGTGTTGATGCTCTCGTACTCGAAGGAAACAAAGAAGCTGCTCAAGAAGCTTTCGTTCTCGCTACGAAGAAGCTCGACAAGGCTGCATCAAAAGGTCTTATCCACAAAAACAAAGCAGGTCGTGATAAATCACGCCTCGCAGCTCGTATCGCTGCTCTCTAATTAGAGATCACACGAAACAGCCGCCTCCTATTCGGAGCCGGCTGTTTTTTTGTATACCATGACGTAGTGTGGGCCAATCCCAGGGATGTCGAACGGCTCCCCGATTCGTGTAAGTCCATTTCGTTCATAGAAACGGACAGCCACTTCTCTCGCATTACACCACCATGAACTCCTCAGTTCATCATGGAGTGCCTGTAAAAATCGAGAGCCGATTCCTTGTCCCGAAACATGAGGATCCGTCGCCATGCCACGGAGTTGGAGCGGAATCTTCACACCCTCGATTTGTTTCGGGGACAGCATGACTGTAGCGACCGATAGCACTCGATCGCCTTCAACCCAAGCGAAGTGTCGCGTCGTCGGCACCTCATCCCCTTCAAAATAGCATGTCTCAACGTCTTTTCCTGGTCTGAGCACAACATGACGGAGTGGGATCACGTCTTGAAGCGTCACTTGTTTGAATCCCATTCCCTCACCTCACAATAAGGCCAGTTGACAAACGAGCGTATCGAAAACGATCTGTTTGTCACCTCGTCCTGTTTTCATGGCCTCGTCCGCGTCTGCAATCAATGTCAACGCACGTGCGAGCTGAGCCTCTGAAAAGCCGCGACTCGCTTGTGTCGCCAATTTGATTGTATACGGGTGGGCCCCGATTTTCGATGCGATTTGCTTCTCTCCATAGCCTGCCTCTGTCAACTGTTTCGACAGGTACATGTTCCGATATTGCCGAGCAAGCAACCCGAGTAGCCCAATCAGTTCTTGCCCTTGTTTTTCTAAATCCCGAACCAATCGAAGCGCTGCATCAGCTTGTCGCTTGACGAGAAGCTCCGAGAGCTGAAAGACGTTATCTTCTAATGTACGTGGAACTAAATCATTCACAATCTCAATCGGAATCGTCGCACCCGTTCCCGCGTACAACTGTAGCTTCTCTAGTTCGCGAACCAACTTTCCCCAATCATCCTGACATAGGAATAAAAGACGCTCCATCGTAGAGCGCTCCATCTTTTGTTGTTCACGACTCAATGCATCGTTCACGTATCGCATCAGTTCGTTTTGGCTCGGCTTTTTCGCTTCGAGGACGATGGCACGCTCTTTCAGACGCTTCACGATTTTCTTCCGCTCATCGAGTTTTTCTGACTCGACAATCAAGACAAGAACCGAGTAGGTCGCCGGTTGCACGACATATTCCGCCAGACGGTCAACATTGTGCTTTTGCTTCTCTTTCGCACCCGTTAAGAACTGGGCATTTTTCACGATAACCGTGCGATACTCACTAAAGAAAGGGACTGTCTCCGCTTCATCAAGCGCCGTATCGAGTGACGTCTCTTGAAGATCTAGTTGCATGACATCAAATTGATCACCGGATGGATTGGCCGCTTTCACGATTTCACGTTCCCACGTCTCTAACAAATATTTTTCGGTGCCATGGAGAACATAGACGCTCGCCAGTTTTCCATTATGTAACCACGGTTCATTCAAAACACACACCACTTTCACAATTTATTCTCATCTAAACATAGATTATCTTCCCATGATTCGCTATACTTATAAAGGAAGTATGATAAGGAGGGACCTAATATGCAAATCAACTCAGTACGCCCACCGAGTGAAAACCCGTTTGAAAATGACGTTCAATGCAAACGTAATGACGCCATCGACTCTGCGATCGGCTTCATCGTCCCATTTGGCTTTTTCTTCACGATTTTCTTCATCGGTGTCATCATCAAGTTCTTAAGTCTATAAGTGTTCAAACGATTGCCCCGGGGGAGCAATCGTTTTTTAGTGTATCACATTTTATGCCGTGCTACTCGATGATCCCCCGACACATGTTCTCTTCACAGACAATCATCCCGTTCAAATCGGTTCGTAATAGACGTTTCCCCACAACCCGTCGTAACGTCTCCTCGTGCGGATGTCCATACCGATTGTTCGAACCGACACTCGCAATGACCCATTCTGGATCGATTCGCTCAAGCAGTTCTTCCCCCGACGACGTATTGGATCCGTGATGTCCTAGTTTAAATACGTCGACGTCAAGCGTCGGTAACTCGGCTTCTCCTTCTATCGGCAAATCTCCTGTCAATAGATACCGCATGCCACCTACGTTCATGTACAGGCTGATCGAATGACCATTTTCATCTTCGTGTGGGCGATTCGGTGCCACAATCCACATCCATGGCGTCGGCCGATCGTCTGCCTCGAGATAATGGACCGATACATCATAGGCCGCTGCTAAGTGTAGCAGTTCTTCTCGTTTTTCAGCATTCGCCACTTCTTTTGATATCCAAAGCTCTTCCACCGTCACTACCTTCAATAATCCCTCTAATCCCCCGATGTGGTCATGATCCGCATGGGTCAACAGGACAAAATCAAGCGAACGCTCCCCACGTTTCCATAAATAAGGGGCCAATACATCTTCCCCCGGGTCAAATGTGCTTCGCTTTTGCTCGTTTGGATCTTGAAATACGCCTCCTACATCAATGACACCAATCGTTCTTCCCGATTCTACGACGATTGCATCACCTTGCCCGACATCCAAAAAGGTCACCCGTGAGGATTCCGACCATTCTGACCATCCCGCAATCAACCCACATGTCATGATGGCCGCCCCCCATCCAATCCATCGATTCCGATTTATCAGCGTCAAGCTTCCCCATAACCCTAGACACAATGCGATTTGCGACGGCAACGCCAGATCGTGCAACGGAAGCCAAGGTCGTAAATCATCATGGAGAGTGAACATTCCATGAATCGCGTCCAAGACAACCATGAACAACGGGGCAATTGAAGGAATCATCCATGTGACAAATGCGAGTGGCATGATGATCCACGAGATACAGATGGCCATCACGAGATTCCATATCGGTGCCGCGACGGATAGAACCGGTTGTACTTGCCATAGTACAATCAGCCCAAACAGCTGTGCGAAAACGGACAACTCGATTAGCCCTGTCCAGATTTGTCTCGTGACTAACAAAAAGAAGGTCATCCCGACCGTCAATTGGAAACCCAGATTTGTGACAAGGAACGGTTGAACGGCCAACATGCCCGCCGCACACCAACTCAAGAGCCGAATCGGGTCTCGAATCGTCACACCGAAAAGAGAGAGAAAGAGGATCGCATCTGCGACGACGACAGCTCTTGCGACAGGTGGGGAAAAACCAGTCATCCATCCGAACATCGTAATACTAAAGATCATCAGTACCGTCTTCGTTTCACGTCGAATAGGGATCGGCTGCATCAATATGCGCATGGCCACGATCAACATAGCAATATGTGAACCGGAAATCACAAGAAGATGAAGAAGGCCCGTAACACGATAAGAAAATGAGGTCTGTTCATCTAGCATTCGACTCTCTCCGAACAATAATGCCTCCATATATAATGCGACATCCGCACGATGACGCTGCTCAATTTGCTGAAGTTTTCGCTCTTTCCAACGTAGCATCCGACCGTCCCACCCTGCCGTCGGACGACACGTGTCGATTCGCTTCACCTTCCCTTTAAAGGATACGTTTGAACTCCGTGCCCAAGCCCGTTCATCAAATCCCCCGGTGTTTCGTAACGGTTGAAACGCCTCTACTTCGATTTGCACGAGGCACGTCTCTCCTGGTCGTCCGCGATTTAGTTCGCGTCCTCGTAAGACGCCCTGAAGATCGTCTACGTTCCCGTATAGTCTTACCGATTTCCCATTCTCTTTTCGACTTTCGATTGAGAAGGCAATCGTGTCTGACGGTAACGATTCTGTAGGGGTCGTATGGAACGATGCGATACAGATGAGTCCAATCACTCCGGCTTTCGCATACAGGCCTTGCCCACGTCGTGTGACCAGATAAAAGACACTAGCGACCACAGAGACCAAATAGAATCCTTCTGTCAGACCAGTTACAATGAGTACCGCAAACAATGGAAACAGCGGCATCTTAAGGTACCAATAAATATGGCTTCATACTTTCTAATGTCTTTTCGCCGAACCCCTTCACATCACCTAGCGCTTCATATGTTTTAAATGGACCGTTCGCTTTCAGATGATTTAAAATCGCCTCGGCTTTGGCTGGACCAATTCCTGGAACCGTCATCAGTTCCTCTTTCGTCGCACTGTTGACATGAACACCGTTCGTTTCGACCTCAGGACTCGCTGAGTCTTGCGAAATCGGTGTTTCTCCTTTTTTCGGCACGATGATTTTGACTCCATCAACTAACAACTGTGCTAAATTCAACTGCTCTGGGTCAGCTTCATCTGTCAGGACTGCCAAAGAGAGCACATCGCCCACTCTCGCCCCTTCTGGTACGGTATATACGTTCGGAGATTCAACCGCACCTGTCACATACACAACGAGCTCCATACGCTCTGGGGTCGTGGTCGGCGTGACCTCCTCAGGTTCCATGACGAATTCGTCCACCATTCGTTGCTCCGGTTCCTTTTGATAAAACAAATAGCCCACTCCTAAAAAAAGAACGACTAGGAGACCGATGACGAGTTGTTTCCATCTTTCCAAGCGGATCACCACCCTGTTCTGTTACGTTCAGTATGGCGAATCATGTGTTTCTAAACACGTCTCGTTCTTCCCCACAATCTTAACTTTAGGAAATGATTTGTTTGCATGTTCCATATCGCACTCGTACGTGTAACGATATTTATCGACATAATTTCTATGAACAGGTTATAGAATGACGAAAAAAACGGAGACCATCACGTGGCCTCCGTTCCTACTGTTCACTGTTCGATTATTCTTCTTCGAAATGCTGAACCTGGTCAGCGAGTGCCGCTGCCTGTCCTTCTAACTCTTGCATCAATGTAAAGATTTGATCGAAGCTTGCCTGCTGTTCTTTCATCGAGGCTGCCACTTCTTCGTTTCCTGCGGCCAACTCTTCCGTCACCCCAGATACTTCTTCAACGCGGCGCAAGACGTTGTTTACCTCGTTACTCGATGTGCGCATCTCTTGTTCGATTGTGCGCACGAACGAAGCGACGTGGTCTGTCCGTTCATGGATTCGGTTGAATGCTTCTTTCGTCAATCCGAACGCTTCTAATTGCGCCTCTTGCTCGCGTTTTGACTCATTCACCGTTTCCGTCAAACGGACGACTTCTTGCTGGATCGTCTCGACGACGTGGAAAATAGAGCGAGTCGCTTTGTTGCTCTCTTCCGCCAACTTCTTCACTTCACTTGCTACGACAGCAAATCCTCGTCCTGCTTCTCCCGCACGGGCTGCCTCGATTGCCGCATTGAGGGCAAGTAAATTCGTCTGAGCCGCGACGTCTTCGACAAGCTTCGCCATCGCCTCAATCTCAGCCGTTTGTCGTGCAAAGTGGTCCATTCGCGTGACAAGTACTTCATTCCGTTCGCTTGAACGATCTAAAATGTGCTCCTGGTCCGTTAATGTTTCAATCCCAGCCGCTACTTCACGTGTCATTTCTGACGTTTCTTCCGTCGTTTGTTTCGTCTGGTTCAAACTCGTCTCAAATGAAGTCGCCATCGTATGCACTGAGCTGAGCGTTTCTTGCAACTCATTTGCAATCGACTGTGCTCCGTGTGCCATCTCATCAACCGCGTTCGTGATGTTAGACGTCGTACTCACGACTGCTTCATTTTCGGCCGCGGCCGTTTCGGTCATCCCGTTCACTTTCATTGATGTGACTCGGATTGACCCGATCACCGTCTGAAGAGATGCCGTCATGTCACGCATGGCACGTTCAAGACGTCCGATTTCATCATTGCGCGTCGACTCAGGCAACGTGACGAGACGTCCGGCTGCAATCGCTTCTGCCACCTTGACATTTTTTTCGAGTGGTCGAGTGATCGAACGGGCAAAGAAGAAGTTGTAGATTCCGAGCGCTAGGATGACGAGAATCGTCAAGAGGACTGAGATCAACAAGAGACGTTCCGTCTCATTTGCCGCCTCTACTTGAAGCGCTTCATAGAATGAACCGTTCTTTGCAATCAACGTATTGACATCATTTAACAAACCTTCCAGTTTCGCTGCCTGAATCCGAGCTCCGATACCACCTTCAAGTGCCGACTCGACATCTTCGTTCACCTGTTCGTACTTCATCGTGGCACGGTCTAAATGATTTGAAAATGCCGGAATCAAATAAGACTGTTTTAAATCATCGAATGTTTCCGCGTTTGTCACACGGATGCGCTCTAATTGAGTCAATGTAGATTGGTTCGACTGTTCACCAAGTGACGTCCAGAGGGACTGCTCTTGTAAGAGTGACGTTTCAAGTTGAGACAATTCAATCATTTGACTCCCATATTTCTCGTTATACGTTTGCAAGCGATTCAAAGTAGACAAGACATAACTCATCATCAGTACGATTAAGATGACAGTGAACACAGTTGAGAAGATAAAACGTTTACGTAAACTCATTTAAGTGTTCCCTCCTTCAACTGGCGTTCTACTGATTCATACTCAGATGTTTCTTTTTCATCCCATTGAATGCGACGAAGTGGGGCCAAGCCTACGCCACCTTCCTCAATTCCAAGAATGACATGTTCATTAAACGGTTTTTCGGTCACACGACCCGCGATTTCCACAATCGCCAAATCGACTTGTTTCAACATCGACGTCACAACCGCATCCGGTGCAATCATCGATTGATCACTATCGACCCCGATTGCCTTGACGCCGTATTTTTCAGCCGTCTCGAGTACACCGACTCCTGTAAGTCCAGCTGCAGCATACAGAACATCTGCTCCCGCTTTAATTTGTTTCTCAGCGAGTTCGCGACCGAGCTCTGGTGAAGCAAAATCATTCGAGAAATCAACGAGCATCTCGACATCTTCGTTCACCGCTTTAGCGCCACGTTCAAATCCTGCTTCAAATTTTTGAATGAGTTCCATATCCATCCCACCGATAAATCCAATCGTATCGGACTCTGTCTCAAGACCAGCCACTGCGCCGGCGAGCGTACTTCCCTCTCCCTCTTCGAACGTGATATTCAAGACGTTCGGAAGTTCGGACACGCCATCTATCAAAGCGAATTGCTGTTCCGGATGTTCAGCCGCTACGGCCTCTAAGTCTTCTTGACACGCAAAACCGAGACCGACAATTACGTCATGTCCCTCTTTTACCAATTCTTCAAAACCAACTTTGTACGTCTCCGTTTCGGATAGTTCACGATAATCAACGAACCAATCGCCCGTTTCACGTAGCTCACCCATCCCACGCATAGCTGCGTCACTGAACGATTGGTCCCCGAGACCAACGTCAGATAGAACAACTCCCATCGTCTGTCGTTCATCGACAGTGGCACTTGGATTGTCGATAACTGACTGACAACCGGACAACCAAAGGGTGCAAGCCGTGATTGTACTGAGCATTATACTTTTCTTCATATATTCAATACTCCCTCTCTCTAATGGTCTGACAACACTTATATCGACCGAGAAAGGGTTATTCTACATTATTTTTTTTAAAAGTTGTGGCAATAAAAAAAGCCATAGACATCGTCCATGGCTTCTTACACTTATTCTTTTGAAGCAGCAACCGTCGTATCAGCTAATTCACGCTCCGGTGTAGGAGCTGTTGCAACGTTCCCTTTCCCCGCAAAGTTCTCGAGCAAGTCTTTCATATCAATGCCCGAAGAAGCTTTTAATGTTTGTTGAAGCGACGCCATGAGGTCGGTTGCGTAACCTGTCACTTTCCCGGCACCGCCGTTTTGACCACTCCCCGTGTCGACGACCGTAATCTGATCGATGTTTCCAAGTGGCGATGCAATTTCTTTCGCATAATCAGGAAGCATCTTGACGACCATATCGAGAATCGCAGCCTGCCCGTATTGCGCGAAGGCTTCGGCAATCTTCTCTTTCGCTTCGGCTTCTGCAAGACCGGTCAAACGGATAATTTCCGCTTCCGCCTCACCTTTCGCACGTTCAGAATCCGCTTCTGCAAGACCTGCCAAACGTACGCGTTCCGCATCGGCTTTCGCCTGTGCTTCAATACGATACTTCTCTGCATCCGCGATTGCGATTTGACGTGCTTTATCCGCAGCGGCAGACTGTTCAATCGAGTATCGATCCGCATCGGCTTTTTTCTTCACTTCTGAATCATATTGTTTCTCGCGACGCATAATTTCTTTCTCTTCGAGCTCGATTTGCTTTTGACGCTCGATGATTTGAACTTGCATCTGTTGTTCGGTGACTTCTTGTTTCGCACGCGCTTCCTCAAGCTCATACGCTTGGTCGGCCCGGGCTTTGGCAACATCTTGCTCACGGCGATATGCCGCGATTCGGAGTTGGTTCTCTTTCTCAGCTTCCGCGATTTCAGAGGCACGCTCAAGTTCGGCCTTCTTCGCATCTTTCATCGCTTCCGCCTGTTTGATGCGCGTCTCTTTATCCGCTTCCGCAGTCGCGATATCAGCATCACGCTTCACTTGGGCGATACGCGGCTTCCCTAACGATTCTAAGTATCCATTCTTATCTCGAACGTCTTTGATGGTGAATGACACGATGACTAATCCCATCTTCGCCAAGTCTTGTGATGCGACTCGTTGAACTTCTTGCGAGAACTTGTCACGGTTCTTATAAATCTCTTCAACGGTCATGGAACCTAAGATCGAGCGTAAATGACCTTCTAACACTTCTTTCGCTTCGTTTTCTCGTTCAATCTTCGGTTTTCCGAGGAACTGCTCAGCCGCTGTCGCGATTTCACTGATTGATCCACCAATTTTAATGATGGCTGTTCCGTCCGCCATGACCGGGACACCCTGCTCTGTATAGACTTCAGGCGTTGTGACCTCTAATTTGCTTGAGAGCAAGCTGAGGGGTTCTGCTTGTTGGAATACCGGAAAGACGAACGTCCCGCCACCGCGAATGATTTTAACGCGGTTACCGGATGTATCGCTATGTACATTTTTCTTGCCTAAATAACTACCTGTTACAATCAGTGCCTCATCTGGTCCGACTGTGCGATATTTTAATACGAATACAAACACAAGTGCGAGGATGATGACCCCGACGATGATGCTGACTAAGATAGCCGTATTCATGTGTTATATCTCCTCTCGAATTGTAGGTTCGTCATATGGCATGACGATTGCGATATTGCCTTTTACTTCAATGATGACTACCCGATGATCTGTCGAAATCGATGTACCGTCAAAGCTTTGAGCCGTCTTTAAAAGCGAGCCCGTTACTGTCTCAATCAAAACTTCGCCATACCCGCCTTCAGGAATGGGCACGGTCAATCGTCCGACACGTCCAACTAATGCCTCATCCGTCAAACCAATGGATTCTTCCGCATTGGAGAGCGGTAAGAGAACAAATAAATAGAGAAGTGTCGTCAAAGCAAGAGACCCGACCAATGCGACAGCGAGCCCAATCATCGGGGAAACGTGAGCCAACGCGTTTAAGATAAGCCCAATCCCTGCCCCTAGTGCTAAGAACGATAAGATGACTGCAGGGTTAAACCAACCCTCGAACATTTCGAACGCATCGGAGAACATCATGTAAATAAAGGTTCCAAGACCAGCGATGATCAACACCCACCAATACAGTTGATCGATTGCCTCCATTACCACCCCTCCTGTCGACGTTTTTGTTCCATCATCAGTACACGTCGAAGTTGTTCGACTTCTAATGCAAGTCGATCCTCAATCTCATCCCACTCCGACAGTGATGAAGTGGATAAGTCGTTCACTTCTCGAACTCGCCCGATGGAACGTTCAATTCGTCGCCGATTGTATAGGTCGACAAGTTCTTGTCGTTCGAGCCGCATCCTGTTTAAAAAATATTCCACTTCTTTTTGAACTTGAACGACTTGATCCGTCACGCCCTCAGAAGAATCTTGCATCAGTAGCCGACGCACTCTCACTTGATGAGCTACTAATTTAGCAATTCTCGCCTCGAGTTCGAGAATATGCTTATATAATTCCTCTACCTCATCTTGTTGCGTGTCATCGCGCCACCACACGTCCACCTCACCTCACTTTTCTCTACTCACTTCCCTATACGATAAAACCTCATCTTCGGTTTCAAAAATTCATAAAAAAATGTAAAATGAATTTGCCAGACAGAAAGGAAGTGCTCATGTTGGGCAACCAAGTCATCAAGCTATCAACCGCATCACAAGAAAAACTAAAAAAGATGTACCATGAGTATGCAGTCGCGCCACCACCATATGCGACATTCAGCGCCAAGACACCAGGATTTGTCGTAACGATTTATCAATCAGGGAAAGTGATGTTCCAAGGAAAAGATGCTGAGACCGAGGCATTGAAATGGGGAACACCCGCCGAGAAGAAACAAGCATCCACACCGAACACCATCCTACCTGATGGATTTTCAAGTTGGTCTGTCGTTGGAAGCGACGAGGTCGGAAAAGGAGATTATTTCGGACCACTCGTCGTCGTAGCGGCTTTTGTCTCACGCGATCAAATCGCACTCGTGAAAGAACTCGGCGTAAAAGATTCCAAACAGTTATCCGACCCTGAAATCATCCGGATTGCGAAGGATTTACACGCTACGATTCCTTATCAAAAAGCGACACTGCATAATCCAACATACAACAACATGCAACGTACGATGACACAAGGTAAAATGACTGCCATCGCCCATAATGCTGCGCTTCGAGCGTTGCTTGAGAAACTCGGACAAAAACCCGATGCCATTCTCATCGATCAGTTCGCAGAGAAGTCGGTCTATTATCAACATTTGCGGGCAGAACGCGATATCGTGCGCGACGATGTCTACTTTTCCACAAAAGCCGAAGGACTTCATGTCGCCGTCGCAGCTGCATCCATTTTAGCTCGCGCTTTCTTCTTAAAAGAAATGGACAAACTAAGTAAACAAGCAGGATTGACCCTTCCAAAAGGTGCAGGGGCCAAAGTCGACCAAGTCGCCGCTCAAATCATTCGACGTCATGGTCAGGATTATTTACAAAAGATTGCTAAAGTCCATTTTGCGAATACAAAGAAAGCCCTCAACTTGAATGAACGTCGTTTGTAGAGCTTCGACATCAAGTATGTTATACTCATTTTATGGTTAAATGAACTTAAAATTTTTGGAGGATAGCGTTCATGTTGCATTATAAAACCTACACGATTAGTGATGACCACCCTTGGGTCATCTTCATACACGGGGCCGGAGGAAGTTTATCGCATTGGTATCGTCAACTTCGTCCCTTCCGTAAAAAATATAATGTCCTGCTCGTCGATTTACGCGGTCATGGCGGTTCATACGATGCTGAACAGTCGCTCAAACAACCGTTGAACGCTTATACGTTTGATGTCGTCGCCAAGGACGTCATTGAAGTGATGGATCACTTAGGTATCGAAAAAGGACACATGGTCGGTCTATCTTTAGGAACGATTGTGATTCAGGCGATGTTTGAGCACTATCCCGATCGAATCGCATCGGTCGTTCTCGGCGGAGCCATCGTCAAATTCAATGTCCGCTCTACGTTGCTCATCCGACTTGGTAGTCTTGTTCAAAACTTTGTCCCATACATGTGGTTATATAAATTATTCGCATGGATTTTACTCCCGAAGAAGCGTCACAAAAAGTCTCGGATGATGTTCGTCCGCGATGCGGCGAACTTATGTCAACGTGAGTTTATCCGTTGGTTCAAGATGACGGAAAATATTAATCCTTTATTGAATCAGTTCACTTCGATTCAAACGAACGTCCCGATTTTATATATTATGGGTGATGAGGATTATATGTTTCTTGAAGCTGTCGAACGGACAGCGAAACATCAGCCGACAGCCAATGTTGAAATCGTTGCAGACTCTGGTCATGTGGTCAATGTAGACCAACCCGATCAATTCAATGCGTTGTCGATGAATTTTATTGATGATCAGATTCAAGCACGTTCACTACAAATGAGCTAATTCAGGATGCCACTGGGCTTCCTGAATTTTTTTATGTTTATTTTCAGAAAATATTGATTATTACAAAAATAGATGGTATTCTTTAGCAAATCCAACGAAGAGGAGATGCTCGAAATGTCCAATCCCGTACATATGAACAGCCTGCTGATTATTATTCGACTGAGGGACTGAAATCGTTTTGTTTTCAAAAACGACTTTTCAGGCCCTTGTTCCCGTGGTAATCGGACAGGCGCCTGTAGATTGAAACCGCGCCTATCCTTGATGGATAGGTTTTTTTCTTGACACAAAGACATAGAGGAGATGATGGAAGTGAAGCAGTATATGATAGATCGAATGGTAAAAATTTCAGCAGGGATGGCAAACGCCGTCCTCGTCACGCTCGGTGTCGGTTTATTGATTGAGACGATTGGTAATTTGTCCGGAATCGCGATGCTCGTACAGATTGGACAAGTCGCCAAATCATTATTGGCACCCGCTTTAGGCGCTGGCGTCGCGTTTCAACTTGGAAGCAACACGCTCATCCTATTTAGCGCCATGATTGCCGCAACCATTGGCGGTGCAGCTTTAAAAGCAACAGAAAGCGGACTCGTCCTCGTTCCAGGTCAACCGATTAGCGCACTGATCGCAGCGGCGGCTGCTGTCTGGCTTGGAAAACGTGTCCTCGGAAAAACAAAGTTTGATATGATGGTCGTTCCGGTCACAGCCGTATTAGGTGGTGGAATCGTTGGGGTTGCTGCAGCAGCGGTCACGACTCCTCTTATCAACTCAATCAGTCAAGGGATCACCGCATCTGTAGAAACGTCGCCGATTGCCACATCTCTTGTCATCGCACTTGTTTTCAGTGTCATGCTCATGTCGCCTGCATCATCTGCCGCACTCGCCATCGCGCTTCAACTTGACCCTGTCGCCAGCGCCGCTGCCTTGATCGGTTGCTCTGCTCAATTTGTTGGATTTACCTTAATGGCATATCGTCAAACCGACCCAGGTGGATTGGTCGCCTCATTCTTTGTCACACCGAAAGTGCAGTTCCCGAATATCATCAAAAATCCGCGAATCGTCGTCCCACCGTTTATCGCCGCGATGATTTCCGCACCGATTGCTACTTTGATGTTCTCACTCCAAGTCCCATATGAAATTGCGGGTCTCGGGCTCAACTCCCTAATTGCCCCGCTTCAGATTTTAGCGGTCCAAGGGTTGGATGCCTTTCTCATCTTCACGATGACCGGCGTCGTACTCCCTGCACTCATCACGTGGGCTCTCTATCGTGTGACGAGTCTTGTCGGATGGACCAAGTTTGGTGATCTCGCACTCGAGATTCAATAATAAAAGGAGCGTTGTCACAGGTGGACAACGCTCCATATTTTTTACGCTCGTAGTTCAGCGCCGTGTGTCGCACGGACCGCCTCAACAATTGTTTCATATGCTGCCGTTACTTCTTCATCTTGTAACGTTCGTGACGGGTCTTGGAACTTGAGTGAGAAGGCAATCGATTTCTCATCCGCTCCAACATTCTCCCCTGTATAGACGTCAAACAAGACGAGGTCAATCAAGAGTGGACCAGCCGCTTGGCGGATCGTTTGTTCCACTGTCCCAGCCGGAATCTCACGTGATAAGACGAGTGCCAAATCTCGTGAAATTGATGGATAACGTGGTACGTCTTGATAAAGAAGTGTCTCGTCTCCACGAAGTGCCAAGAGGTCGAGTTCGAATACATACACTTCCTTCATACCGTAAACGTCTTTCGATGTTCCTGGATGCACTTGTCCGACATATCCGATGACCTCTCCGTCCATCAAGATGTTTGCCGTACGGCCTGGGTGCATATCAGGCATCGATACGGCCTCATACGTGACATCTAGGCGAAGCGTTTGGACTAACGTGTCGACAATCCCTTTTGCGACGAAATAGTCGACCGGGATCCGTGTTCCTTGCGAACGATGATCCATCCATAGACCTGTGACGACACCAGCCACCCGTTCTTTCTCACGCGGTAACGTTTCTCCGTGCTCCGTATAGACGCGTCCTGTTTCGTAAAGTGCGACGTTCGATTGTTGACGCGCCGTGTTGTAACGCGCCGCCTCCAGCAACCCAGGGACGAGCGACGTACGAAGTACAGAGCGTTCTTCACTCATCGGCATCGCCAATCGAACGAGCTGATCGGTTTCTCCACCGAAACGTGTCGCATGTGCCTCACTCGTTAACGAGTAGGTAATGGCTTGTGATAAGCCGACTCCTTGTAACAAGCGACGTGTCTGCCTGCGCAATACGTTGATTGCTGGCAAAAAGCCTTTCGATTGAGAGGCAGGTAACGTCGACGGGAGACTATCATATCCGTATAGGCGTGCCACTTCTTCTGTGATATCAGCCGGAAGCTCTAAGTCCGGACGGCGCGATGGAATGTGTACTGTCAGCACATCATCCCCTTCTGTCGCGAGCCCGAGACGCTCCAGGATGTGAACGATCGTCTGACGATTGAGTGTCATCCCTAAGCGCTTGTTGATATAGTCAATCGACACTTGGATTTCTCGGGCACGTGATTCGGCTTCACCTGAACGCACCGCATCATGAATGGCTCCTCCACCGAGTTCGACAATCAATTGCGCGGCGCGATCGAGCGCGAGCATGACACGTTCTGGGTCAACGCCTTTTTCGAAACGAGCGCTTGAATCTGAACGTAGACCAAGCGTACGGCTCGTCTTCCGTACGGATGCCGGATCAAAGTACGCTGACTCTAAAATGATATCTGTCGTTGAAAGATCTACCTCTGTATTGGCACCACCCATGACGCCTGCGATGGCGACTGGAGCTTGTCCGTCTGTGATGACCATCATCGATGAATCGAGCGTGCGCGTCACGTCGTCGAGTGTGACCATTTCTTCTCCATTTTCGGCTTGACGGACCACAATCGAGTTGCCGAGTTTCTTCGCATCGAATGCGTGAAGCGGTTGTCCGATTTCAAGCATCACATAGTTCGTCACGTCGACAATGTTGTTGATTGGACGGACACCTTCTGCGATCAAGATATTCTTTAGCCATTGTGGCGACTCTGCAATCGTTACCCCTTTTACTTCACGAGCTGCGTAATATGAACAGTTCGGTGTCGCAAGTTCGATAGACACCTCCGATGGTGATGATGACGTGACATCTGCCGTCGGCAACGTGTATGGACGCTCTAAGATGGCCGCAACCTCATGAATGATTCCATAGAGGCTCAAGCAATCTGAACGGTTCGGAGTCAAGCCGAGTTCGATGACTTCATCGTTCAAGTCGAGTAAATCGAGCACATCTGCACCAACTTGTACGGATTCACGGAATGTGTGGATTCCATCTTGCTCGTCTTCCCGAATTTGTTTTTTCTCAAAGCCGAGCTCTTCGAGTGAACAAATCATCCCTTGTGATTCGACACCACGAAGTTTTGCTTTTTTGATTTTAAGTCCTGGTAAGCGTGCGCCAACTTTGGCCACGATCACATGTTGCCCTTCGCGCACGTTCGGTGCGCCACAGACGATTTGAACAGGGTCACATTCTCCGATGTCAACTTTTGTCACGTTTAACTTATCCGCTTCCGGATGTTTCTCACATGAAAGGACCCGCCCGACGACGATCCCAGAAAGTCCTTCCCCACGATTTGTCACACTTTCGACTTCGATTCCGTTCTTCGTAATCAAGTCACCGAGCGCTTCGCCGCTTAAATCGGATACATCAATATATTGATTCAACCATTTTTTTGAAAGTAACATCTGTCTTCCTCCTTAGAATTGCTCGATGAAACGTAAGTCATTTGTGTAGAAATGGCGGATGTCGTCGACGCCGTGTTTGAGCATCGCCATACGCTCCACTCCGATTCCGAATGCGAACCCTGACACCTTTGACGAGTCATAGCCAGCCATCTCCAAGACATGCGGATGGACCATTCCGCCTCCGAGAATTTCAATCCACCCGGTTCCTTTACAAACGTTACATCCTTTCCCGCCACACTTGAAGCAAGAGATGTCGACTTCGACCGATGGTTCCGTGAACGGGAAGAAGCTTGGACGGAGACGAATTTCGCGCGTTTCTCCGAACAACTGCTTCACGAACACTTCGAGTGTCCCTTTCAAGTCAGCCATCGAGATGGATTCATCGACAACCAACCCTTCGATTTGCATGAATTGATGCGAGTGCGTCGCATCGTCTTCATCACGACGATACACTTTACCTGGGCAGATGATGCGAATCGGTTTTCCGTTCGCCTCCAACATCGTGCGAGCCTGTACAGGAGACGTATGAGTACGAAGTAACGTCTCTTCCGTGATATAGAACGAGTCCTGCATGTCTCGTGCCGGATGATCTTTCGGCAAGTTGAGCATTTCGAAGTTGTAGAGATCGGTTTCGACTTCAGGACCTTCAGCAATCGTATATCCGAGTCCAACGAACAAGTCTTCCATCTCGTCGATGATTTGTTGTAAGAGATGACTGTGGCCAGGAGTCGATGTCCGCCCCGGTAGAGTCACATCGAGCGTTTCCGCTTTTAACTTTTCCTCTAATTCAATCGCCTTCACCTCTTCGATTCGAGCATCGAGTGTGCTTTGAATCGCGGTACGAACGGTATTCGCCAACTCACCGATGATTGGACGTTCCTCGGCAGATAATTTACCCATGCCACGGAGCACTTCAGTCATCGGTCCTTTTTTCCCTAAATATTTGATGCGGACGTCATTCAATGATTTTTGTGTGGATGCCTGTTTGATTTCTTCTAACGCTTCCACTTGTAACTGTTCTAATTGTTCTTTCATGTGTTCGCTTCCTCCTCTACATAAAAAAATCCCTTCAGTCGTTGACTGAAGGGACGAATCATCGCGGTACCACCCTACTTGGCCAATTATTCATGGCCCACTTGAGAGCATCGTTATCGTGATGCCAAACCGGTGTTGTCTCCAACACGACTCCAGAGTGAATTCAGCGACGAATCCGGCAAAGGCTCTCAGTCACGGCCCTTGCTCCCTGAACGGAATCGGTCATTCGCTTACTATGTTCTTTCAACGTCATATCTTATTCATCGATGTGTTTAACCTATCACGTTTTTCACGTGCTGACAAGATTATTGTAAAGCGATGCGATACATTAAAATACCGGCAGCGACCGCCGCGTTGAGCGATTCCGCGTCGCCGAGCACCGGAATATGCACACGTGTGTCACAGAGTGCCAATACATCAGCATGAACCCCTTGTGCCTCATTCCCAATGACGAGGGCCACTTTGTCTTCGAATGCAACTTGCTCATACGATGTTGCCTTTGAGAGAGCTGTGCCGTAGACGTGGAATCCATCCTCTTTCAGCTCAGGTAACTTTTCAAGCAAGTCGACCGAGGTCACGTTCACGTGAAACAGTGAACCTTGTGTGGCACGTACGACTTTGGCGTTGAACGGATCGACCGTCCCTTTCCCGAGTAACACCGTATCGAATCCGGCAGCATCTGCTGTCCGAATCATCGTACCGAGATTACCCGGGTCCTGTACTCGGTCTAGTACGAGTACCTTCTTCATTTTTCGTTCCACCGGCGTCATCTTGACAACGGCAAACACGCCTTGGGTCTTTTCCGTTTCGGAAAGAAGGTCCGCAACGTGGTCGGATAACTCGAGGACTGGCATATCTTCAAGTCGCCACGTTCCTTTTGGTGAATACGACTCAGCCATGATGAGTTGGACGAGTCGACCGGCACGAATGGCCTCGTCCACCAAATGTTCTCCTTCTACTAGGAATTGACCCGTTTCTTGACGACCTTTTTTCGTCATCAATCGTTTTAATCGTTTAATCGTCTCGCTCTTCGTAGACGTAATCTTCGTCATATTATCCCTCTTTCAACCATTGGACCGTTTCGTGGTCTAAACGTTTCGTCAATGCGACAACGAGTTGTACCGCTGCCTCGTAATCATCCTTATGGATGATGGACACGTTCGTGTGTAAATAGCGGACCGGCACTGTCAATGCGATGGCCGGCATCCCGATCCCAGAAAGATGGAATCGCCCAGCATCTGTGCCACCGCCTGGCGTTAAGTCCAATTGATATTTGATGTCTTGCTCTTTGGCCACGTCAACGATGAGGTCGACAAGGCGTGGGTTCGTGACGGTAGTCGCATCAAAGAAGATGACTTGAACCCCGTCCCCGAGTTTTGACAACCCTTCTGCTTGGGTCATTCCCGGCGTATCACTCGGAATGCCTGTATCGACAGCAATCGCGACATCCGGGCGAATCAAGTTGGCAGCGGTCACCGCTCCACGTAACCCGACCTCTTCCTGTACCGTCGCTCCTGTATACATGACGCCTGGGAACGATTCTTCCTTCAGACGTTTTGCTGCTTCGATGGCAATCGCACATCCGATGCGGTTGTCCCATGCCTTCGCCATCAAGAAGTTCTCATTTTTCATGACTGTGAATTCACAATGTGGCACGACCGTATCGCCTGGACGAATTCCCCACTCAGCCACTTCGTCTTTCGACGTCGCACCGATATCTAAGAACATATCTTTGATTTCGACGGGCTTCTTCCGTGCCTCAAGCGGTAGGACGTGAGGTGGTTTCGCACCAATGACACCCGGAATCTTTTCACCAGACCGTGTGACTACATCCATTCGTTGTGCCAACAGCACCTGGTTCCACCAGCCACCGAGCGCCTGGAAACGAAGGAAACCGCCTTCTTCCACACGCGTCACCATGAAGCCGACTTCATCCATGTGACCCGCAATCATGACACGCGGACCTTCAGCATCTCCGGTCACTTGACCAAATAGACTTCCGAGTCCATCCTGTTCAAACGACTCGACATGCGGCTCGAGGTATTCACGCATCAATTGACGGACTTCTCCCTCATTTCCTGGGACGCCTGTTGCATCCGTCAAACGTTTTAACATATGTAACGATTCATTCATATCAATCCGCTCCTTTTCATTAATATCCTTGATTTTGTCGCTCATGGTTTACTTCATTTTTATTCATGTATGCTAGCAAAATGAGTTGCTCATTAAAACCGAGCGTATAACCAAGTTCGAGATAAGCTGCCATCAGCGTCTCGTACATGGCTTCCGTTTTTGAAAGACCAAAATTCGTCACTTTTCGATAAATATCTAAAAAAGCATCAGTCGCATCAAGATATGAACTTCCCGCAGGAAACGCATCTCGTTCATACCCAAGCGCAAGACCAAGTGACAGTAAGAAATGAATGCCGTCTACATATTCTTCTAAGATCACATCTTGAGGCGACGGTCCTTTCTTCGACCAAAACTTAAAGCTACGTGTTTCGTTAGCCAGTTCACCGAGCTCGACAAGCAGCGCCAGTAACCGTTCATCGAATTGATTGCCGGATAATCCATGTTGTGCTTTGATCCGCTCGTCTAATTCGCGCTGCCGATCAAACAATGTTGTCCAGTTCACCGGATGTTCCTCCTCTATCTCCACTTATAGCAGTACTAAAATCATTAAAGACCAGCCCACTGCTAAAATCAATACTTGTAATTGAAGCAGTTTTGGGGCATGAACCGTCTTCTTCCGAGTCAAATGAAGACCGAACAAGGCACCGATGGCTCCTCCTGCATAGGCGAATAGGACGTTAAAGTCACCTTTTCCTTGCGCATACTGTTTCGCTTGGATGTAGGTGTAAACGTTCAAGACAATGAGCGCTAAGGCGACGATCGCAACAACCGATTGATTCATACGCTTTCCTCCTTCTCTTAATTCTAAGAAATTCTAAAGAAAAAAGAAAGCGCCGAGAGAGTGTCTCGGCGCTGTCGATTGAACGATTACGCGTTCAATTTTGATTTAGCTGTTTCAGCGAGTGACGCGAATGCCTGTGCATCTGTCACAGCAAGCTCAGCAAGCATCTTACGGTTGATGTCGATTCCTGCAAGCTTGAGGCCGTGCATCATACGGCTGTATGAGAGACCGTTTGTGCGTGCTGCCGCATTGATACGTGTGATCCAAAGACGACGGAAATCACGTTTCTTCTGACGACGGTCACGGTAAGCGTACATGAGTGACTTCATGACCTGTTGTTTTGCTACTTTAAATAGAATGTGTTTCGAACCAAAGTATCCTTTGGCAAGTTTAATTTGCTTTTTACGACGTTGACGAGTCGTATAACCGCCTTTTACGCGTGGCATATGGATTCCCTCCTAAATTGTTTCTGTATTACTTCGCGATCATGTTGCGAATGCGTTTGAAGTCTCCAGCTGATACGATAGCGCCTTTACGGAGCTTACGTTTCGCTTTAGTCGATTTGTTTGCGAACAAGTGACTTGTGTAAGCGTGTGAACGCTTGAGTTTACCTGATGCTGTACGTTTGAAACGTTTTGAAGCACCGCGGTGCGATTTCATTTTCGGCATGAGTATTTCCTCCCCACTGAGAATCGATAATTAATCTTCTTTGTTCGGAGCCAGCACTAAGAACATGCTGCGTCCTTCCATCTTCGGCTTTTGTTCAACTGTTGCCAAATCGGCACATTCCGCTGCCATTTTGTCCAAAACACGTTTCCCGATTTCCGAGTGTGTGATGGCACGTCCGCGGAAACGAATCGAAGCCTTCACTTTGTTTCCTTTTTCAAGGAACTTGCGTGCATTACGCAATTTTGTTTGGAAATCGTTGTCCTCGATTGTTGGACTGAGACGTACTTCTTTCATTTGGATGACTTTTTGGTTTTTACGCGCTTCTTTCTCCTTTTTCTGGAGTTCGAAACGGTACTTCCCATAATCCATAATTTTAGCGACCGGTGGATTTGCTTTATCTGCGACTAAGACGAGGTCTAGTTCCGCTTCTTCAGCTAAACGTAACGCATCGTTACGTGATGTCACACCGAGTTGTGCACCGTCTGCGCCAATGAGACGTACTTCACGGGCACGAATGTTTTCGTTGATAAAGAGCTCTTTGCTAATGGTTAGCACCTCCATCGTGCGATTGCACGAGATTTAGATTGACAAGACAACATGGCAATAAAAAAAGCGTCGGCAGTTTCCCACCCACACATCAGTTGAGGTCATAAAACGGCAGACGATGCCGAATGAACCAAGAACTTGATGGACCTGCCTGATGACTCTCAGACGAGGTGAAAAGCGGGTGCTTCTGCTTTGTTGTTTTTAATCACTATGTCATCTTAGCACTAGCAGGAAAAGATGTCAAGATATCGCGCATGAATAATTGGTAGCTCACACTTTTATGATGATACCAGTCATTCTCTCGTTTCGCAATACCTTTTCAAAGGGAATAATGAAATATCAAAGGAGGGATCGACATGAACTGGCGAAAAGATGTATCGCGAGAACATGACTATCATGATCAAGTCCAGCAGATTGTCAGTAAGACGATGCAAGCACATGGGCTAGAAGATGAAAAATTACAGGCGGTATTGACAGACTTACTAGAAGAAATGAATCGCATCACTTTAAAAATCGTCGATGACCATGAGTCGGCTCAAAATTATATCCATAAACGGTGGTACTAAAAAAGGGCAGGCGCCCTTTTTTAATACCACTTAGTTTGTAAGTGACTTGAAGAAGTTCCCGATCGCCTCAAACAATCGGGCGAAGAATCCTTTCACCTCTTCTTGTTCGAGGAATGCCTGCACATCTTGACCCGCATCTTTCAATCCACTGCTGATCGCTGACCAATCTAAATTGGCCTGTTGCATGTTTTCGAATAGTGTCGTCAGTTGATCGAGTTGGCCCTCAGACAACTGGACGTTATTTTGGTTCAATACTTGAATGACGATGTCACGGATCTCAATATTTGTCTCCGGCATCTGATTTGCAATTTCCGCTTTAATCTCGTTCATGAGACCTGCTACATCCTCTTGTCCGACCGTCTTACCGATTTCAGACGTAACCGCCAGCTCTTCTTGTGCCAATTCTTTTCGCTCCTCCGACAGTTCAATCCCAGTCTCGGCCGCGGTCTGATCATATGCCTTCATAATTCCCGTCAGAGCCGAGGTGCCCGTCACGTTAATCGGTGAAGTGATATAGATGTCCGCATCCGTCACACCTGCCGTGACGAGGGCGTTCGCATACATATCTTTCGTGACCCATGTCACGTTTTCCGTTTGAATATCAAGACCTGTCCCGTTCGTCAATTTGATTCGGGCAGACGAGTACATGCCGCCTCCACGTTGTGCTTGCGGAACCGAGTCTCCTAAATATTTTTCTTCATCTGCGGCAGTCGTGATAATGGGTTCGATTCCTTCTGGGGCATCCATACGTTCGAGTACCCATTTTTGTTGCTCTGAAGATAACGATTCCCCGAGCGTCACAATCGTATCGTTGACGATGGCCTCCGCTCCGACTTTTGGAAGCGCTCCTGTGAACGCAACCGCTCCAATGGTAAGTGCCAATACTGGCTTCATATAATTCATTAAGTATCACTCCTTATGTTTACGATACGTGTAGATGAACAAATACACATCCGTCTATAGACCGAAAAAAACCACCTTTCTGGTTGGAAAGGTGGTCCCTCACTTAACGTGAACGGTTCGCAATCTCATCTGTGAGCGATGCGATGAATTCATCAAGTGAAGCAGAAACTTGCTCCTGCTGACCGTAGCGGCGAATATTGACCGCACGCTCATCCCGCTCTTTATCCCCAAGAACGAGCGTCATCGGAATCTTCTTCATTTGTGCTTCACGAATCTTATAACCTAGTTTCTCGTCACGGAGATCCGTTTCGACACGGACGCCACGTTTGACGAGTTCTGCTTTCACTTCCGCGACGTATTCGTCGTGTACGTGTGAAACCGGGATCAACTTGACTTGGACCGGTGCGAGCCATGTCGGGAACGCGCCTTTATACTCTTCAATCAAGTAGGCGACAAACCGTTCCATCGTTGAGACGACACCACGGTGCAACACGATTGGACGGTGGTCCTTACCGTCTGGCCCAGTGTATGTCAAATCGAAACGCTCCGGAAGCAAGAAGTCGAGTTGGACAGTCGAGAGCGTCTCTTCTTTCCCGAGCGCCGTCCGTACTTGCACGTCGAGTTTCGGTCCGTAGAATGCCGCTTCCCCTTCCGCCTCAAAGTATGGAAGCTCGAGCTCATCCATCGTTTCCTTCAACTGACTTTGTGCCATTTCCCAAATCGCATCGTTATCGAAGTACTTCTCTTTATCAGCAGGATCGCGATACGAGAGACGGAAACGATAATCTTTGATGCCGAAGTCAGCGTATACTTCTTGAATCAAATGAACGATGTCTTTGAATTCTTGTTTCATCTGTTCCGGTGTAACGAACGTATGTCCATCATTCAAGACCATGTAGCGAACACGTTGAAGACCTGTGAGCGCCCCTGACATCTCATAACGGTGCATTCCACCAAGCTCAGCGATTCGAAGTGGAAGTTCACGGTACGAACGTGGCTCATGTTTGTAGATTGTCATATGGTGCGGGCAGTTCATCGGACGAAGGACGAGTTCTTCGTTGTCCATCTCCATTTTCGGGAACATGTCGTCTTGGTAGTGATCCCAGTGTCCAGATGTCTTGTACAAGTCGACCGAACCGAGAACCGGTGTGTAGACATGTTGATATCCGAGTTCGAGCTCTTTATCAACGATGTAGCGCTCGACCGTACGACGAATCGAAGCCCCTTTTGGAAGCCACATCGGAAGCCCCTGACCGACTTCTTGTGAGACGAAGAAGAGGTCGAGTTCTTTCCCGAGTTTACGATGATCGCGTTCTTTCGCCTCTTCAAGAAGACGCAAGTGTTCAGCGAGTTGTTCTTTCGTCGCCCACGCTGTTCCATAAATACGCTGTAACATCTTATTGTCTGAGTCCCCACGCCAGTAGGCACCAGCCACGCTCATCAATTTGAAGATTTTCAACTTCGATGTTGACGGGACGTGTGGTCCACGGCAAAGATCAAAGAACTCACCTTGATGGTAGATTGTCAGTGTTTGATCAGCAGGAATATCCTCGATCAACTCGATCTTGAGCGGGTCTCCCAACTCTTTATAGCGAGCGAGCGCCTCGTCACGAGAAACGACTTCGCGTGTGATTTCCAAGTTCTCATCGACGATGCGTTTCATCATCTTTTCGATTTCAGGAAGGTCTTCCTCATTGATGCGACGATCCATCTCGATATCGTAATAGAATCCGTTCTCAATCGTCGGCCCAATTCCGAGATAGATGTTATTGTCTTCTCCGTATAACCGTTTGATTGCTTGAGCCATCAAGTGAGCCGACGAGTGACGCATCAAATCAAGACCGTCTTCCGAGTCCGGCATCACGAGCTCGATTTTGCCGTCATGTTCGATTGGACGACGGTAGTCGATGAGTTCTCCGTCTAGTTTTGCTGCGATTGCTTTTTTACGGAGTCCTGGACTAATCGAGCCCGCGACGTCTTCTGCTGTGACGCCGGCTTCGAACTCTTTTACCGCGCCATCTGGAAATGTTAATTGAATCATGTACATTTGTCCCCTCTCAAAAATGAATATAAAAAAAGCCCATCCCTCAAAAAGGGACGAGCTTTGATTCTCGTGGTACCACCCTCGTTCCCAAGCAATCTGCTTGGCTCGAACACACGATAACGAGTGTGAATCGCCGCACGATTGACCCGTACGGTGCTCCGAGGGAGTAAATGCATCGTCGTCGTTAGGAAGCTTCCACCGCCCTTCCCTCGCTAAAACTCGTCTCGATGATCCATATCCTCTTCTATGCATCCTTTATATGATTCTTAGTATAGTCAACTCACCAGAGAAAAACAATCCTTTACCGACGCCGATTTTCACCCTTTAACTCAATTTGGGTCGTCGTCGTAGAAATACGTTGCATGAGTCGCTGTGCTTTCATTTTGTTTTGCGGCGAACCATCAATTGAAAAGTGCGTCTCGAGCTCTTCCCCGCTAAAGTTTGAACTGTAGAGCGTCGGTAAGCGATGCATCATCCGATACTGAAGAATGATGCCGAACAATTCATCTCGTACCCACGGACTGATGGCTTCAGCTCCGATGTCATCAATCAATAAGACTGGCACATGTTGAAACGACGTCAAGAAAGAGTCGAACGACTCGGTACGGATTTTACGTTTCGCCTCCGACACAAAGCCCGGGGCGTGAACTAAAATCGTCTCGATGTCCGCCACCTTCAACTCATTGGCGATTGCGGCGAGTAAATACGTCTTCCCGACGCCAAAACTACCGTGGAGATAGAGACCGTTCACTTTTTGACGCGCCTTCATCCCTGTCACGAATCGCATCGCTTCACGCAATGCGATTTTACGCGCGTCGTCGGCCCAATCAAATGACTCAAAGCTCGCCTCACGGACTTCTTCCGGTAAGAACAAACTCTTAAACTTACGGTCCATCTCTTTTTGGCGTCTCGCCTGACGATGAGCGACCGTCTCTTCATAGCGAATGGCAATCTGTCCTAGATCGACATAGAGCACCGGTTGATGACCCGGGATGACGGCCTGATCTTCTATGAACGTTTTTCCATCCATCTGTTCCGCGTACTCACTCAGTTTGGTAAACCCGATTTCAATCGCCTTCTCCTCTAACTCTGGATGAGCGTTCAAAAATGCGATGACACCCGGGTGATTCAGTGTACGTCTGCGAATCGACTCGTACGCCTCACGAACTTCTTTTCGGTTCATCAACTGAGACAGCGACTGATTGATTCGTTCCATCCCCTCACCCCTTCTCTTTCAATTCATTTAATAGTTTCACGAGTTCCGCGTCATCCGGAACGGACGACTCAAGTTCCTTTTTCCTCGCTTGGTCGTATGAGCGCTGTTGTTTCGCCTCATCCTCGAGCCACTTCGGCATATCCCCTTGCTGGGGTTTCCGTCGTGACCCGACCGTGGTGCGTTGCACGCTCTCGCGTTTTTGTTGTTTCTTCTCGATGAGCGCATCTTGAGATTCTTCACGCTCTAGCGCTTCTTTTGCGTTCGTATAGCCTGCTGTTTTCCAACTTGTCGCAATGCGCAAGACATAGTTCTCGCTCAGCCGCGTCTGCTTCTTCACTTCGATACAGTAATAGAAGAGCGCATTGATGACCCCTGGCGCGAGACCGAGTGTGTCGACGAGTTCAATGACTAACTGTTCATCACTCTTTGAAAGTTGCGGGGTCTTCCGAAGCGTCGAGACATATTGATGCGGATGTGCGGACTCCATCACCTCAGGGTCATGCAAGTCTCCTAGTTTCGTCTGTTCAAGTTCGACGGTCTTCTCTTTCCGATGGCGCGTCTGTTTCTTTTTCAATTGTAAGACCATTTGACGACACCCGTCCCGCTTCTCTTGCTCACTGAGTGGCAGATACGCCTCATGGACGAAATACTCTTTTAACATCTCAGCCATCGTCTCTTCATCGAGTTGAGACACGTAGGCCAGTTTTGTGATCGTTTCGTCTAATTTTTTCGTGAAAAATCCAACTGGAAAATTCGTCAGTTTTTTCACAATTTCCATATCGAACGAATAGTTGATTTCAATCTTTGCCCGGTCCGGCTTTTCATAATTTTTTTGTGTGAACGCACGATGGTTTACTCCTTTGACATCAAACACTTCATTGAAGTCCTTTGTCACCTCGACGATGCCTGCCGGCAACGGATCAATCGTAAAACGCCCTTGCAGTTGTTTGAATCGTACTTCCCCGACTTTATAGAAGAGGAAACTCGACAGTAACCCATCATTCAAAAACGTGTGCGGTGCAAGCGGGACGCGTAACTGATAGACGTATTGTGTCAATCGAGCGTCTTTTGTTTTATAGGTGCGCACTAACCCGATCGCTTCTAAACGGAACAGACTGTCCATTAACTCATTGATAGAGAACTCCAACATCTCACATAATGCACTATGTGACATATAGTTGGATTTCATTTTGCCCGGCTTCAGTTCGCTCCATAACGTTTGATAGAGTGCGAGCGCCTTCACTCCGATGACAGGTTGATATAAGTGGTAAAGGGACTGGTACGATTCACGGTCGACAAGACCGGTACTCATGATTAACAATTCGTCCGTCCCAAAGATTGTACGTTCTTTCTCCATGGCTCTCTCCCTTGAAAAAGGGCGACCAGCAGGCCGCCCTTTAGTTGGTCGAATTTTCTTGCTTCATTAAATCTTCAAGTTCTTTAAAGAACACCGTGATGTCTTTGAATTGACGATAAACCGATGCGAACCGAACATATGCGACTTCATCGACTCGTGCAAGTTCATTCATCACAAGCTCGCCTACTTGTTCACTTGGAATTTCTGACTGGGCGAGGGCACGGAGTTGCTGTTCGACTTTCGTCACAACCCCTTCGAGCTGTTCAAGTGTGACCGGTCGTTTCTCGCACGCCCGAATAATGCCGCGAAGTACTTTCTCACGACTGAACTCTTCACGATTTCCATCTTTTTTGACAATGATGAGCGGTGTCTGTTCGACCGTCTCAAACGTTGTAAACCGATACCCACATTTTTCACATTCACGACGACGTCGAATCGAATAATGGTCTTGCACCGGACGGGAATCGAGCACTCTCGTTCCATTATGATCACATTTCGGACAACGCATGCTCAAACCTCCTTATCGTTCGACTGTTTTATTTCCAATAGCACGTAGCGGGAATTGTTGCGTGAGTGCCTCGTAGTAGTGCGATACAATTTGCGAGAGGTCTGCACCGAGTCGCTGCTCACGGTTTAATGTGAAATCGACTGCCGTCCGACCGCCATCCACTTGAACAATCGTGATGAGCCCGTCCCAACCTTCCCCTACAAATGAAAGTTCCCCTCGATTTGCATCGATTCGACGAACCGTCTGTCCGTTCTCTTGAATCTTTCCTTCTAACCATTGCAACATCGCATGTGACGATGCCGCATAGTAACGTGTTTGGAGCATTTCATTTTTATGTGTATCTTTCGTTTCAATATGTGTTTGTAACTTATCTAACAGTCCCATAATCCACCTCAACGCCTGAGTTATATACGTTAAGCATATCAAAATTAAGGCGACAACAAAACAATTAAAAGGGCTGACCATTAAACGGCCAGCCTCAAAAGGTCAATCTGATTTATTTGCTGATTGCCACTTGCGCTTCCGGAACACGAATCGGTCCCATTCCACGCTCAAGTTTCACATCTTCACGTACTTTTGCATCCAATCCTTCAGCAATATACTGCGATGCTGTAGCCGGATCGATTCGATCTCCACATGTAAACACGTCAACTGACGCATAGCCATGTTCTGGGAAACTGTGAATCGTTAAGTGTGATTCTGAAATGATGACGACTCCACTTACACCGTGTGGCGCAAACTTGTGGAATGCAACTTCGCGGACTTCAGCGCCCGAACGAAGAGCAGCATCGACGAACAAACGCTCGATGTAGTCGATATCATTCAATTTGTCGGGATTGCACTCCCAAAGTTCTGTAATAATGTGACGTCCCATAGTATCCATATTAGTGGATCCCCCTTTACATCAATGGTCTCAAAGTAGTTGATGATCACTCACTTTGTGCCTGAATCGCCCACAACCACGGGGGCAAGTTAGTCCTAAGAGGTCCTAACCCTTTAAGTTGCGTTTGTCAGACCAATTGAAGTTCACGAAATTGAGTGTAACGTGTTTGGGACGTCCTTACAAGACATTTGATAAAAAAATTCAAAAAATATTTTCCTGAACGTAATATTTTTTAGGCGTGTGTTTCTTGCTGACCGATTTGAAGATAGCTGGCCACCATGTCCAACAAGTCCACGACACGGCATGAATAGCCCCATTCATTGTCATACCATGCGAGTACTTTGACATGATTTCCGCCGAGCACCATCGTCGAATCCATGTCGATAATCGACGAGCGATCGTCCCCGTTAAAATCAATAGAGACGAGCGGTTCGTGAGAAACGCCTAAAATACCTGTCATTTCTCCAAACGCTGCCCGTTCAAACGCTTCATTGACTTCATCGACCGTGACATCTCGGTGGAGTTCGACGACCAAATCGACAAGTGATACGTTCGGAGTCGGCACACGGAGTGCCATTCCGTTCAACTTTCCTTGTAGTTCCGGCATCACAAGACCAATCGCCTTAGCCGCTCCCGTCGATGTCGGGATGATGGAACTGCCACACGCGCGCGCGCGACGCAAATCTTTATGCGGGTTATCAATATTGTTCTGATCGTTCGTATAGGCGTGAACGGTCGTAATCAGTCCCGTTTCAATACCGAACGTCGAATGTAAGACCTTCACGACAGGTCCGAGACAGTTCGTCGTACACGATGCGTTTGAGATGATATGATCTTCCTCCGGGCGATAGTCACGATCATTGACCCCCATCACGATCGTTCGTAAATCCCCTTTACCCGGTGCGGTCAAAATCACTTTTTTCGCCCCTGCCTCGAGATGAAGTCGTGCCCCGCTATCAGAGTTAAACTTCCCGGTCGCTTCGACGACGATGTCGATTTTAAGGTCTGACCAAGGCAAGCGTGATGGATCACGTTCCGAAATGAGTTCAATCCGTTTCCCATCGACTTCGAGCGCATCCCCATGCGCACGTACTGTCAATCCGAATGGACCATGAATCGAGTCGTGTTTAATGAGATGCGCAAGTGTTTCCGCCGGATAACTTGCGTTAATCGCCACCACTTCATGACGTCCCTCGAGCATCAATTTTCGAAATACCATTCTTCCGATTCGACCAAATCCGTTAATTGCCACTTTTGTCCCCATGATAGATCCCCCTTTTTCTACATTACGGTTTCATTATAACGGATAGCTGTAAGCGTTTTCACTATGATTCGTCACATTTTTTCCGTTTTTCTTTGTTTATTTTTTGAAAATGAGGGAAATTTCTTGGCGTAACAGACAAGAGAAAGGAGGCGTCATGATGTTTGATTGGGGAGATATCGATAAATTCTTTATTTCGTTCTTTATCATTTTACCGATTGTGACGTTAATTCATGAGCTTGGACACTTCTTCTTCGCAAAGTTGTTCGGCGGCTCACTCGATATGCAAATCGGTACCGGGAAGAAACTATTTAAAGTAGGTCGTTTACAAGTAAATCGTGTTTATTTTTACGATGCATGGTGCCAGTTCACTGATTTAAGATGGAGCAACAAGGTCACCCGTACGCTAGTCTATGGCGGTGGAGCCATTTTCAATTTAGCGAGCATCTTAATCGTCAACGCGTTCATTCTTCGACGAGATATTGAACCGACACTCTATACGTATCAGTTCGCCTATTTCTCATTCTACTATATCTTCTTCTCACTCTATCCCATCTATTATTCGAACGGTCATCCTAGTGATGGACGTGCGATTTATGATACATGGAAAAAAGGGTCTCCAGAATCCGATCCATTAAACTAAAAAGAAGGCGATATCAGTCGCCTTCTTTTTGTATCGTTTGAAACTGTTCGACCAGACGATTGATTTGTGGAGGGAGGTCCCCTAATGCCCCATTATTGTTTATGAGGAAATCCGCCTGGTGCTTTTTATCTTCAATTGGAATCTGTGAACGAATACGGGCTAACGCCTCTTCTTTCGTCAATCCATTCCGTTCCATGAGACGCATCAGTTGAATCTCTTCACGGCAATAGACGACGACGGAATAATCAACCAGATCGAGCATCGTCCCTTCAAACAATAAGGGAATATCAAAAATGACGACAGGTTCCCCCGATGCCTCATACGTTCGCATTTGCTCGTTCATTTCTTCTCGAATCGCTGGATGCATCAATTGATTCAATTGCTGACGTTTTGCTTCATCATGGAAGATTTCCCGACCGAGCGCAGGACGGTTCAGCACGTCGCCCACAAAACATTTTGGAAATGCGGCCCTTACCCCCTCAATCGCCTTTCCTCCTGGTTCAACGACCGTCCTAGCAATCAAATCGGCATCGATAATCGGAATGCCTCGTTCTCGAAACAGTCGCGATACCGTAGACTTCCCGGTTGCAATTCCACCAGTCAATCCAATCTTCAACATACACGTCCACCCCTTAACGTTGTTGACAGTGCGGACAGTAATGCGTACCTCGCCCGCCCAATTTCATCTTTTCAATTTCATGTCCGCATCGGCGGCACGGTTCTCCGGTCTGTCCATACACGTAGAGCCTCTCTTGAAACGTTCCTGTGGCCCCATCTGGATTGGCATAACTGCGAATCGTACTACCTCCACGCTCAATGGCCTCAGTCAAGACAGCAATGGCTTCAGTCCGCACACGGTCGACTTCTTCACGTGACAAACTTGCGGCCGGTCGTGTCGGATGGACACCCGCACGAAACAACGTCTCATCTACATAGATGTTACCTAATCCAACAAAGATGGATTGATCGAGGAGGGCGGTCTTAATCGCGCGTGTCTTCATGCGCTCTAAACGTCGGTGTAACACCTCGGTTGTCACACGCTCGTCAAACGGCTCGTACGCAAGTAATGAGAGCGGTGGTGTGGTATGAATCGTTTCATTCGTCCGCAACTCCATCGTACCGAATTTACGGACATCATTATAGTGTAGAGTCGATTGGTCCGTGAACGTAATCACGATATGTGTATGTTTTACCGGTTCTGTAATGGAGTCATAAGGGAAAAACTTCCCTTCCATCCGAAGATGGGAGACGAGATACCCGTTCGTCAATTTGAATAAGATGAATTTCCCCCGACGTTCCACATCCGTAATCGTTTCTCCTATCAAATGGTGAACCCATTCTTCGGGGTCGAGTCCGCGGATAATTTTAGGGTCAAGGACATCGACAGACTGAATCGTTTTTCCTGAAACGGCAGGTCGCAACCTACGACAGACCGTTTCGACTTCTGGTAATTCTGGCATACTGATTTCCTTTCTATCCGTTTATTTCGTGTCAAACCATGTCGTTCCAACCGCTCCGTCCGCACGTAACGGGACATCAAGTGTGACCGTATGTTCCATCGCTTCGGTCACAAGTTTTTCTAATGCTTCCATCTCTTCGGCCGGACCTTCGAATATCAATTCATCGTGTACTTGTAACAACAGCTTAGATTGAAGTTTTGACGTGTTTAACGCATGATCGACATCAATCATCGCTTTTTTAATAATGTCCGCTGCCGTTCCTTGAATCGGTGTGTTGATTGCGGTACGTTCAGCAAACCCACGCAAGTTGAAATTACGAGAATGGATGTCCGGGATGTTCCGGCGTCGTTTCAACATCGTCTCGACGAACCCGTGTTCACGTGCCCGTTCAATCGCGGCATCCATGAACGTCTTCACCCCAGGGAACTGTTCAAAGTACGTATCGATAAAGGTCTGCGCTTCTTTCCGTGTAATCCCTAGGTTTTGTGAGAGTCCATAATCACTGATGCCATAGATGATTCCGAAGTTGACGGCTTTTGCTTGACGACGCATGAGTGACGTAACTTCTTCAGTGGAAACTTTAAACACGTTCGCCGCCGTCGACGTATGAATATCCTCATCGTGAAGGAAGGCTGCCATCATCTTCTCATCTTGTGACATATGTGCCATGATGCGCAGTTCGATTTGAGAGTAATCGACCGCATAAAGTACCCATCCCGGTTCACTCGCGGTAAACGCTTTACGGATGCGACGCCCTTCTTCTAATCGAATCGGAATATTTTGAAGGTTCGGGTTAACCGACGAAAGCCGTCCCGTTTGAGTAAGCGTCTGTGTATAACGCGTATGAATCTTGCCATCATCCTTCACGACTTTCTGCAAGCCCTCGACATACGTGGACTGAAGTTTGCCAAGTTCACGATAATGCATGATTTTCTCAATGATCGGATGAAGCGGTGCCAATTTTTCGAGGACATCCGCTGCCGTTGAGTATCCTGTTTTCGTCTTTTTCACAGGAGGGAGTGACAGTTTTTCAAATAATACGACCCCTAACTGTTTCGGTGAGTTGATGTTGAACGGTTCCCCGGCTAATTCATGAATCGTGACCTCAAGTGCATTTAGACGTTCACGCAGGTCCGTTTCCATATGTTGAAGCGTTTCGACATTTACGTGGATACCAGCCCACTCCATCTCGGCCAATACGGAGACGAGTGGTTTTTCAAGCGCCTCATAGAGTTCTGTCTGTTCATTCTCTTTCAACTCCGAAACAATGCGTTCAAACAATGTGTAGATGGCGTACGCCTTTTCTGCGAGATGAGCATGAAAAACATTCTCTTCCGGCACCTTGATTTTTGCACCTTTTCCGTAGACCGTTTCATCTTCCTCAAGAGGATACGTAAAGTGTGCGGCAATCGAGCTGAGAGACGTCCCACCAGATAGGTTGAGCAAATACCCTGCGACAAGCAGGTCTTCATACCCACGCAGTGCCAATTGGTGACGTTTCAATTGAATAATTGTCTGCTTCGCATCGAGACAAATCGTCGTCTTCGTCTCGTTTTCGATCCATTCCTTGACCCGTTCGTCCTCAAGAAGCGTCACATCTCCAATCGTGACACCTCGTTCCGAAGCGATCGCCACTCCAATCACGTCTTCTTCAAAATAATCATCATTCAGCTGTTCAAGCATTAACACAGCTCGCGATAAATCTTGATCGGCCAACGCGATTGTTGGTCGTTCCGCTTTTTCAACCGGTTCTTCTGAAGAGGTATCCGTCAGTTTGCCGATGAGTGACTTGAACTGTAAATCCATAAATAACGTTTTGACGACCGAAGCGTCATATGGCTTAAAGAGAAGATCATCCATCGTCACATCAATCGGTACATCCGTGTAAATGGTCGCCAACTGTTTCGACATTTTCGCTTCTTGTTCATTCGCCTCTACTTTTTCCTTTTGCTTCCCTTTCAACTCATCCGTATGTTCGTAAAGGGCCTCGACGGTACCGTATGTGGCAATCAACTTCAGTGCCGTCTTTTCCCCGACCCCTGGAATACCAGGAATGTTGTCAGATTTATCTCCCATTAATCCTTTTAGGTCAATCATCTGAATCGGTTGTAGTCCGTCGTAGCGTTCCTTGAACGCGGTCACGGTCATTTTCTCGACGTCGGTGATGCCTCGTTTCGTCAAATAGACCGTCACACGTTCATTGATCAATTGAAGTAAATCCTTATCCCCCGTCACAACCGTCACCTGATCAAAAGTCGGGTCTTTTGAGAGCGTCCCGATGATATCATCCGCCTCGTATTGATCGAGCTCTAAGACAGAGATGCCAAACGCCCGACAAACGTCACGCACGAGCGGAAATTGTTCACGCAATTCTCCCGGTGTCTTTTGACGTCCACCTTTGTATTCCGCGAACGTATCGTGACGGAACGTTTTCTTTGACGCATCGAACGCCACAGCAAAATGAGTCGGTTGCTCATCTTCCATTAGTTTCAATAACATCATCGTAAACCCATACACTGCATTCGTATTCCGACCTGACGCATCCGACATCGGAGGCAGTGCAAAAAACGCACGATATGTTAAGGAGTTCCCATCAAGGACTAGTAGTTTATTCATTCAATCGACCTCCATTCTTCTCTTCAACCATCATACCATACGGGTACATGCGTTCGAAAAAAAAGACCCTTTTCTACGAATAGAAAAGGGCCAAATTCTCGATCGTGTGGAGATGAGCACCGATCGAGTCACGAGATGATGAAGAGGTCTCATTCATAGAATAGCAAGGTTTTGTAAAGTAAATATGAACGAACGATAAAGTCATTGTTAAACCCGAGGGAATGTAATGGTAAACGTCGTTCCTTTGCCTTCCTCACTCTCTACGTCGATCGTGGCATGATGCAAATCGATGATGTGTTTCACGATGGCGAGTCCGAGGCCAGTTCCACCCGAGTTCCGACTTCTTGCCTTATCGACACGATAGAAGCGCTCAAAAATACGACTCACTTCTTTTTCGGCGATCCCGATTCCGTTGTCCTTGACGCGAAGTTTATAGGAATCTGCCATTGCTTCCACGGCGATGTCGACACGACTTCCTTCTGGTGAATAGTTGATGGCGTTGGCGACCAAGTTCATGATGACTTGCTTCATTCGGTTCAGGTCCGCTTGCAAGACGACCGTTCCCTCGTGTTTCGTTTCTAGCTGAATCGACTTCTTGCTCGCCTTTTGACTGAGCAGGAGACAGACCTCATCGACGAGCTGATTCAGATCGACGGACACCAACTCCATTTGGAAGTCATCCCGCTCCAATCTCGACAATTCAAGGAGATCCTCAACAAGCATCTGCATCCGTGTCGCTTCTTTCTGGATGATGTCTAAAAACTGGTCTCGAAGTTCCGGGACTTCTTTCGCCCCATCAAGAAGCGTCTCACTAAACCCACGTATGGATGTGAGCGGTGTCTTCAGTTCATGACTAACGTTCGCCACGAAATCTTTCCGCATCTTCTCAAGTCGTTTCAGTTCCGTGATATCGTTAAACAGTAACGTCGTGCCGCGAAGCATCCCGGTGTCACTGAAAATCGGTGCTGCGGATACCATATACGTTTTTTGATTGAATCCCGTTCGAATCGATAACTGACGGCGGTGGACCTCTTCCGTCAGATAAACGTCTTCGATCAGTGTTTCTACTTCAGGACTCGGTAGAATCCCGTGATAAAATTGTCCAATCGTTAAATCATCGTATTGGAACATTTCACGATAAGAGCGGTTGACCAACGTGACAATCCCTCGCTCGTCGACGAGCAGAAGACCCGCCCCCATATACTCGATTAACGATTCGAGTCTCGCCCGTTGTACGGACTCCCCGAGAGAAATCGACTCCAAATTCCGGGCAAGCACGTTGATTGACCCTGCTAGGCTACCGGTCTCTTCATCATTTCTGAGTTCATACACACGGGCCCGATAATTCCCGTCCGCCAGTTCCCGCAAAACGATCGTCGCCTCATCGATTGGTCGAATAAATTGATTCGTCAAATGTTGGAGCACGAATAAAATTATGAAGAAGGAGAAGAAGAGCGCGAGGGCAATCGTCAACCAGATGCGATTGTACACCCCTTCTAAATCCGATACATAACGGATGAATGTTAAATAGACTGTCCCACCCGTCGAAAGTTCGATCGGTTTTGTATATTGAATCAACTCGTCCTCATCCGCTTCACCGAACGTCCCTTCCTCAGGGACCATATTCGGATCAATTTTGTAATCGATGGACCCGACGCGAAACGGCGTGCCAGCGATTACCTCCATCCGACTATTGAGAAGGAGAATATCAAAGCTGCTTCCGTCATCGATTTGACCGACATACTCACGAATCTCGTCCAATTCGCCTCCTTCGAGGTAGAGGGCTGCCAATTGAGCATCTTCTTTTAGACGGTCTCGTTCAGAATCCAGATAAAAGTCTTTGAAGAGTTGCCCAAGGACAATCCCGAGCGTCAACAAGACACCGGTCACAAGAAAAATGAGAGTCGTCATAAATCTAGAGCGATACGTCTTCATTCCGAAGTCGGCTCCTCCATCTTATAGCCAAGACCACGAATCGTTTTAATATAGGTCGGTTTCTTCGTTACCGGTTCAATTTTTTCACGAAGGTGACTGATATGGACATCAACAATCCGGGTATCACCCACAAAGTCATAATTCCAAATGGCCGATAATAATTGATCTCGCGTCAACACGCGTCCTTTATTTTTCGCCAAATAGGCTAACAATTCAAATTCTTTCGGCGTCAACTCGAGGCGCTCCCCTTGCTTGAACACTTCGTAGTTTGAAGTGACGATTTTAACATCTCCGATTTGAATGACGTCCTCTTCAACCGCCGATTCTTGCGGGGCAGAACGTCTAAGAATCGCTTTGACGCGCGCGACTACTTCACGTGGGCTGAACGGCTTCGTCAAATAATCGTCCGCTCCGAGCTCGAGCCCCAATACTTTGTCAAACTCATCATCTTTTGCCGTGAGCATTAAAATCGGTGTATTGACTTTTTGCTGACGAAGTCGTTTGCACACTTCAAGTCCATCCATCTCCGGGAGCATCAAATCGAGCACAATGAGCACGGCGTCCTTTTTCTCAGCCAATTCCAATCCGGTTTTGCCGTCGTGCGCCGTCTCTACTTCAAAGCCAGCTTGTTCTAAATTAAATTTCAATAATGTCGCAATCGACACTTCATCGTCGACAACAATTACTTTATCAGCCACACTGCTTCCTCCTCTTAAACCATCAAATGTCACTTTCTATTTTACAAATCAATGCTTGAAACGACCAACCTCAAAGCAAATCTTTACAAAAACAAAACAAATCCACTTTCAGTGTAGCATGTTCGATAAGAGAGAAGGCGCAAAAAAGGTGCCTCCTGCAACATGACAGGAAGCACCTCAAACTTATAAGACGCTTAATACCGAGCGGACAGAATCCGCAGACCTCGATAGCGCTGCTTTTTCTTCATCCGTCAAGTCGAGCTCTAACACTTGCTCAATTCCATGTTTACCAAGAATCGTCGGGACGCCAAGATACAAATCATGGAATCCGTACTCTCCCTCAAGGTATGCGATGGCCGGTAAGATTCGACGCTGATCTTTTACAATCGCCTCGACCATCTCCACGATGGCAGCGGCTGGCGCATAATACGCCGAGCCATCGCCCAGTAGTTGGACAATCTCGCCGCCACCTTTTCGTGTCCGTTCAACGATTTGCTCGATTCGCTCATGTGGGATGAGTTTTTCGAGCGGGATGCCTCCAGCGTAAGAATAGCGTACGAGAGGCACCATTTCGTCTCCATGACCTCCAAGGACGAATCCGGATACGTCTTTGACAGAAACATTCAGCTCTTGTGCCACAAACGTTCGGAAGCGAGCCGTATCCAATACACCGGATTGACCGATGACGCGTTCTTTCGGGAACCCTGATTCTTTGAACGCCGCGTACGTCATGGCGTCTACTGGGTTCGTCAATACGATCAGGATGGCGTCTGGAGAGTAACGGGCAATCTCTTTCACAACCGAGCGCATGACGTTTGCGTTCGTTGCGACGAGGTCGTCCCGGCTCATCCCCGGCTTGCGCGCGATTCCCGCGGTAATGACAACCACATCGGAATCGGCCGTGTCCGCGTAATCAGACGTACCTGTGACCCACGAATCAAACCCTTGAATCGGTGCCGTTTCTTGCATGTCGAGCGCTTTCCCTTTCGTCGGTCCTACTTTTTCTTCCATATCGAGCAGTACGACATCCCCTAGCTCACGTTGAGCCAAGTACAGTGCAGTCGTTGCACCGGTGAAGCCACTTCCAATAACAGAAATTTTGTTACGACGAATCATGAGCTCTCCTCCTCGGTCGTCTTACATGTTTTTAATCAATTCATCCGCGAACTCTGAACATTTCACTTCTGTCGCGCCGTCCATGAGACGTGCGAAGTCGTATGTGACAACTTTCGAAGCGATCGTTTTCTCCATTGAGTTGATGATGAGGTCCGCCGCTTCGTTCCAGTTCATGTGGCGGAGCATCATCTCACCTGAAAGGATGACTGAAGATGGGTTTACTTTATCGAGACCCGCGTATTTCGGAGCAGTACCGTGTGTCGCTTCGAAGATCGCGTGACCTGTGATGTAGTTGATGTTCGCACCAGGTGCAATCCCGATTCCACCTACTTGAGCAGCAAGGGCATCTGAGATATAGTCACCGTTCAAGTTCATCGTCGCAACAACGTCGAACTCACGTGGACGAGTCAAAATCTGCTGGAGGAAGATATCAGCGATTGAATCTTTGACGATAATTTTCCCTTCAGCTTCCGCTTTCGACTGAGCTTCGTTAGCAGCTGCTTCACCAGATTCTTCTTTGATACGGTCATACTGTGCCCATGTGAACACTTTGTCACCGTACTCCGCTTCAGCGAGTGCATAACCCCAGTTTTTGAAGGCGCCTTCTGTGAACTTCATGATGTTCCCTTTGTGGACGAGCGTTAAAGATTTACGGTTGTTCGCAATCGCATATTCAATTGCTGCACGAACCAAACGTTCTGTTCCTTCAGAAGAAACTGGCTTGATTCCGATTCCTGATGTTTCTGGGAAACGGATTTTGTTGACATTCATCTCGTCTTGCAAGAATTTGATGAGTTTTTTTACTTCATCGCTTCCTGAAGCGTACTCGATTCCAGCATAGATATCTTCAGTATTTTCACGGAAGATGACCATATCTGTATCTTCAGGACGTTTTACTGGTGAAGGAACACCTGTGAAGTAACGAACTGGGCGAAGGCATGTATATAAATCGAGTTCTTGACGAAGTGCGACGTTCAATGAACGAATTCCTCCACCGACCGGAGTCGTAAGTGGTCCTTTGATGGCAATCAAGTACTCACGAATTTGATCAAGTGTCTCTGTCGGGAGCCATTCGCCTTTTTCGTTATATGCTTTTTCCCCAGCATATACTTCCATCCATTCGATTTTCTTGTCGCCGCCATATGCTTTTTCAACCGCAGCGTCAAATACGCGAACAGCCGCATTCCAAATGTCAGGACCTGTTCCGTCACCGATAATGAATGGTACGGTCGGTACATTTGGTACGTTCAATACACCGTTTTCAACTGTAATCTTTTGTCCTTGTGTCAACATAATGAATCCCCCTAAGTACATTACTGTAGGTCGACGCGTGCGCCGACCTACGTCACTTGTTAGTTTACCAAACTTTTGTCTAAAATGTGTCTCGAATTAACGTTCGTTTACCGGAACATACTTACGGCTCGTTTCACCGACATATTCCGCACGTGGACGAATCAAGCGATTATCCGCATATTGTTCAAGAATGTGCGCAATCCAGCCAGACATACGAGATACGGCGAAGATTGGTGTGAATAGATCTTCTTCGAGACCGAGCGCATAATAAGTTGAAGCTGAATAGAAATCGACATTTGGTTTCAAACCTTTTTCCGTTTCGACAAGATGGTCGATTTTCTCAGACATCTCATACCATTTCGGTTCGCCGATTTGAGCAGTCAACTGACGGCTCATTTCTTTCAAATGTTTCGCACGTGGGTCGCCATCCTTGTAAACGCGGTGACCGAAGCCCATGATCTTCTCTTTGCGCTCGAATTTGCCACGAACATATTCTTCAACACGGTCGACCGAGTCGATCTCGTGCAACATTTTCATTACCGCTTCGTTCGCACCACCGTGAAGTGGCCCTTTGAGTGCCCCCATGGCCGCCGTGACACCTGAGTACATATCCGAGAGCGTCGCTACACAAACGCGAGCAGTGAATGTCGAAGCATTCAACTCGTGGTCTGCGTGTAAGATGAGCGCTTTATCAATCGTCTTTTCTGCTACATCGCTCGGCTCTTCACCGTTTAGCATGTATAAGAAGTTCGCAGCGTAAGAAAGACCTGGTTTCGGTGCGACCGGCTGCTCCCCTTTACGAAGACGGGCGAATGCCGTCACGATTGTAGCGACTTGTGCTTGTAGGCGAATCGCTTTACGCATGTTGGCCTCGTCACTCATGTCTTCAGATTCCGCATCATATAGAGCGAGTTGCGAAAGTGCCGTACGAATCGTCGCCATTGCATTGGCTGATTTCGGTGCACGTCTTAACGTATCAATCACCTCTTCAGGCAATGTCGCTTCTTTTACAAGCGCATCTGAGAGCGCTGTCAATTCCTCTGCATTTGGTAAGTGGTCGTTCCACAATAAGAACACTACTTCTTCGAATGTGGCGTTGTCCGCTAAATCATCAATGGTGTATCCTCCGTAAGTCAATTGTCCGTCAATAATTGAGCTGACTTTTGAGGCTGCTGCCACAATACCTTCTAACCCTTTTGTCGTTGACATTCATAACTCCCCCTCAGTCTTGAATAAAGTGGTCGACCGTAAAAACAGTCTGTTTATAGGGAATAAGGATACGGGACGGGTTGTTCCCCTGCATTCACCCAGTCTCCGTTTACCCTGTCCTTTATATAGTATAAACAATTTATTGCAAAAAAGAAATGTAAGCGGCTTCAGTTGTCAGAAAATATCAAAACCATTTTTCAATAACTTGATATCCACCTAAAATCAATGCCGCGATACCAGCTCCGACAAGCGGTCCAACGGGGATCCCTTTCATGAATCCAACCGCTAGAATCGTACCTGCGAGGAGTGCCGTGGTGACGACCGGGTCGACACGCATCAGTTGTACACCTTGCCCCGCAGCAATGGCAACGAACATCCCTGAGGCAAATGCGACAATCCCGACCGGCCCTTTAATACTATTCCACAATTCTTTAAACCCGATATCGCCGGTCGCGATGGGGACGAGAACTGCGATCGTAATGATTGTCACACCCCAGCTGATTCCTTTCGATGCAAGTGTCGGAAATAACTGGTCTCCGAATCCGATTGCTTTGATGATCAACAAGACGCTACTTGCGATAATGACAGATTGGTTATTTGAAATGACACCGATTAAGACAAGCATCAATAAAAATAGATATGCACTCATACGTATTCCTTTCTTTGAACGGAAAAAGAACCGACCTTTGTAGAAGGCCGGTTCGATTGTCGTTCAATTATGCGTTGTAGATTTTACCTGTGAGTGGGTCGATTGAAATCATCTGACCGTCACGAAGCGATGCTGTCGCTGCATCAACACCTACGATGACTGGCTTGCGAAGTGATGGTCCAACGATCCCAGCATGGCTCGTCAATCCGCCGTCTTCTGTGATGATTCCAGCCGCTTTTTCGATCGCAGGCATCATTTCTTTATCTGTGAATGGTGCGACAAGGATCATGCCGTCTTTCGCTTTTGTATTTGCTTCATCCGCATTTTTCGCGACAACGACTTCTCCAACAACACCGCGCTCACCGATTCCACGCCCGTCTGCGAGAGCGTGACCAACGATGTGGACTTTCATCATGTTTGTCGTACCAGCTGTCGCCGCAGGAATACCAGCTGAGATGACAACGAGGTCACCGTCAGTGACGAATCCAGCGTGACGTGCCGCTTCCGATGCTTGAACCAACATTTCATCCGTGTTGTTCGGCATTGTTTCAGCAACGATTGGATATACGCCCCATACGAGGTTCAATTGACGCGCAACGCGCTCCGATTCTGTCACCGCGATGATGTTCGCTTCAGGACGATACTTCGCTGTACGAGCAGCCGTATAACCTGATTGTGTCGGTGTCAAGATTGCTTTGGCGTTCAAGTTGATTGCCGTGTGCGCAACCGCTTGAGAGATCGCATCCGTCACTGTGTGCTCACTGCGCTTCTGACGATCTTTCAACAAGTTTTTGTAGTCGAGCATGCGTTCTGTACGCTCTGCGATTGCAGCTTGCATTTGAACAGATTCGATTGGGTAGTCCCCTGCAGCTGTTTCACCAGAAAGCATGACTGCGTCTGTTCCATCCAAGATTGCGTTTGCTACGTCTGATGCTTCCGCGCGTGTCGGACGCGGGTTACGTTGCATTGAATCAAGCATTTGCGTTGCTGTGATGACCGGCTTCCCGAGATCGTTACACTTCTTGATGAGTTCTTTTTGAACTGGTGTCACTTCTTCTGTCGGGATTTCAATTCCGAGGTCCCCACGGGCTACCATCAAACCGTCAGAGATTGCCAAGATTTCTTCGATGTTATCGACACCTTCTTGGTTCTCGATTTTCGGGTAAATCTTGATGTGTGATGCGTTATGTTTCTCGAGAAGTTGGCGAATTTCAACTACGTCAGATGCACGACGTACGAATGATGCTGCAATCACGTCAATGTCTTGTGAGATCCCGAACTCGATGTCCGCGATGTCTTTGTCCGTGAGGGCAGGAAGGTTTACCTTGACGTTTGGCAAGTTAACACCTTTCTTCGTCTTGATGATTCCTTCGTTTTCAATGACGCAACGGAGATCACGGTTATCAAGCTTTTCAACGACACGGAGTCCGATGAGACCGTCGTCGAGCATGATGTGTGAACCGACTTCCACATCATCGTAGAGTCCTTCGTACGTCACAGAGAAACGATCTTTCGTTCCGACGATTTCTTCCGTTGAGACGATTGTGACTTCTTTTCCTTTTTCAAGAAGTGCCTTACCGTCTTCGAATGTATGCGTGCGGATCTCTGGACCTTTTGTGTCGAGAAGAACAGTGACAACTTTACCCGCTGCTTTCGCCGCTTCACGGATGTCACGGATACGAGCTCCGTGCTCTTCATAGTCACCGTGTGAGAAGTTGAGACGGGCAACGTTCATCCCAGCTTCGATCATCTCAGGAAGACGCTTCTCAGAAGCCGGTCCAATGGTACATACAATTTTCGTTCTACGCATAATATAAAAACCTCCTAGGGGATATAGTGCAACTTACAAACAGAAAACGGGGGGCCTTGGACCGTATCCCGTCTCTGCAACATACAAAATCGTTTAAATCGACAATTGGTTAACGAGGTCAATCAATTGCATATCAATCGTGTGCTTGTTATTGTCGAGCGCCTCATCGATATCAAGATCCATCATCTGGTTGTTACGGATTCCGACAACGCGGCCCGCTTTCCCTTCAAGCAAGATCTCAACAGCGTATGCACCCATACGACTTGCAAGGACACGGTCAGCGGCAGTTGGGGAACCACCACGTTGGATGTGACCGAGAATCGTGACGCGTGTTTCTGAGTTCGTCTTCTCAGCAATCAATTTGCCGATTTCTTCCGCACTTCCCGCACCTTCAGCAACAATGACGATCGAGTGCTTCTTACCGCGTGCAATCCCGTGATTGATTCGTTCCACGATTGCATTCAAATCCTCTGGACGTTCTGGGACGAGAATCGACTCAGCACCACCAGCGAGACCAGAATAAAGCGCGATATCACCAGCGTCGCGACCCATGACCTCGATGACATACGTACGTTCATGTGATGACGCCGTATCACGAATCTTATCGATCGCATCAAGCGCTGTATTGAGTGCTGTGTCGAAACCGATTGTCGCATCTGTTCCTGGGATATCGTTATCGATTGTACCCGGAAGGCCGATTGTTGGGAATCCGAGTTCAGTCAATTTTTGAGCTCCGCGATAAGAGCCATCTCCACCGATGACCACGAGGGCATCGATATTGAATTTCTTCAACTGTTCTACTGCTTTTGCGCGACCTTCTTCTGTTCTGAATTCAGGACAGCGCGCAGAGCGAAGGAACGTACCTCCACGTTGAATGATGTCGCCGACTGATCCAAGATTTAATTCGACTAAATCACCTTCGATTAATCCTTGATAGCCGTTATACACGCCGTACACTTCAAGACCTTCAAAAATTGCTTTTCGGGTCACGGCACGGACAGCAGCGTTCATTCCAGGAGCGTCTCCTCCGCTTGTTAATACCGCAATACGTTTTAAATTCACGTCGCTCACCTCTTATGTGTTTTAACGAAATCTGAAAATAAAATACCACGTCTGACCTTTGTTTTACAACACAAGTATGTGAAAAAAATGCATAGGGTATCTCACAAAGCAGTCACTTGAGGAATGAATAAAGCTTTATTCAAAGCCATTGTTACCGTTTTCACTCGTTAATTGTGCCAATTTGATGATATTTGGTCGCACGTCCTTGAATCAGCTCAGAAGTCGATTGCGCGAGCAACTCATTCATATGCTGTAATAAGACAGGTTTCAAGAGTGACGACTGTAGTGACACATCAACGTGTGCCCCCCCATACACTTCTCCTACCACTTCATCGACAATCCCTAGGTTGAATAAATCTTGTGCTGTAATCTTCATCGTCTCCGCCGCACGCTCTGCTTGTTTCGCGTCTTTCCACAATAGTGCCGCTGCACCTTCTGGCGAGATGACTGAGTACGTACTATTCTCAAGCATCAATAGACGGTCGCATACACCAATTCCAAGCGCACCGCCTGAACCACCTTCCCCAATGACAACGGAGACGATCGGCACTTTCAGCGTCGCCATCTCAAACAAGTTACGGGCGATCGCTTCACTTTGCCCTCTCTCTTCTGCGGCTTTCCCCGGATAAGCCCCTTTCGTGTCAATGAATGTCAAAATGGGACGGTTGAACTTTTCGGCTTGCTTCATAAAACGCAAGGCTTTTCGATACCCCTCCGGGTGTGGCATACCAAAATTCCGTTTCATGTTCTCTTTCGTGTTCCGCCCACGCTGATGTCCGATAATCGTCACCGGCACTCCTTCAAACGTTGCGAGTCCAGATACGATTGCCGCATCGTCATATCCGTGTCGGTCCCCATGAAGTTCCATGAAGTCAGGGAACAAATGTTGGATGTAATCGAGCGTCGTCGGACGCTTCGGGTTTCGCGCCAACTGGACGCGGTCCCACGGTTTCATATTCCCATAAATATCTTTTTCTAATCGGTCGAGCTTTAACTCGAGATGACGAATCTCTCGGGATAAATCAATCCCTTTCGTCTCAGCCGTCTCCCGTAATTTATTTAGCTGTTCGGTGACTTCTTTGATTGGGTCAAACATGACGGACACCCCCATCGTGTAATTCGATCATCTTCTTCAAGAACGAACGCATCTGTTCACGATGAATGACTGCATCCAGCTGCCCAGACTCAAGTAGAAACTCGGCAGTTTGAAAGTTCTCTGGAAGCTTTTCCCGAATCGTCTGTTCGATGATTCGTCGTCCTGCAAACCCGATGAGCGCTCCCGGTTCCGCGACGTTCAAGTCGCCAAGCATCGCAAAACTCGCTGACACACCACCAGTCGTCGGATGTGTCAAATACGCGATGTACAGCAGTCCTGCTTCGTCATGTTCTTTTAGAGCGATGGACGTATTGGCCATTTGCATCAAACTGACCATTCCTTCTTGCATCCGTGCCCCACCTGATGCTGTGAACAAGACGACTGGAAGCCCAAGTGATGTGGCGGTTCGAACAGCCGAAGCAATCGCTTCTCCGACGTATGCACCCATCGACCCCATTCGGAATCTCGCATCCATCACACAGACAACGAGTGGAAGTCCGTCGATTGTCGCCTTTCCACATACGACGGCCTCTTCGATCCCGGTCCGCTCCCGATCTTTCGTCAACTTCTCCTCATAGTCAGGAAAGTCGAGTGGATTCGCCTTGACAGAAGGTCCCGCAAATCGTTCGAACGACCCTTCGTCAACAAGCATATCAATCCGTTCTTGCGCATGAAGCGGAAAATGATAACCGCAATCACACACTTTGTGGTTCTCATTCAACTGTTTTGTATAATGCATATATTTACAAGATGGACATTTCGTCATTAATCCCTGTGGTGCGTCAATCTTTGGTTCTCGTTGACGCAATGGCATATATCGTTTCGGTTTCTTGAAAAAAGCAGTCATCGCTTCCCCCTCGTTCATTCCGGCATCCCCATTCCACGCCACGTCTCGACAAACTGTTTCCGTTCCTCGAGCGTGTATAAATCCCCAACGTCTAATCCTTCAAAAAAGCGGTTGACCTCACTCCAAATTCGAATGAACAGTTCATTCTTCAACTGAAAGATGAGTTGCTGGCGAAACGTTCGATCATCATCGATCACCGTTTCTAATAGAGCCAGTCGTTCCTTAGTCGGTTCAATTTCTGAAAACGCCATGCGCTCCAATAGTCTAAGCATCTCAATAATATCGGTCGCTTTCGTCTGTTTGGTCACAATGAACTCCGACAATATCTCAATGTACCGATGTCGGTCTTGTTCACACAAAAAGGTACCACCACCATGTCTCGTTTCCACGATGCCTAAAAAACTCAACGCTCGTAACGCTTCGCGAACCGAAGCGCGACTAATGGACAGCGTTTCGGCGAGCTCTCGTTCGGATGGAAGCCGATCACCTGGAACTAAAGACGATTGGACAATTAATTTTCTAATCTTTGAAATGTTTCCGTGAAATGAGGATGCGTGTTTTTCATGCATCTGACCGTTCAACTCCCTTTTTTGGATCATCTATCAAACTTAAGTGGTCAGACCAATTAGTGCGATTATATCACTTTTTAGGACTTGGTACTAGTTTCTGGACCAACCATTTTTGTATCGATTCGTTTCAGTACGACATTTTCTTCCCCGAACCGTCTTTTCGCTTCCGCCACATACTCTTCATTCGGATTGATTGAAAAAGCTGAAGCCAGTTGTTTCACTTCCTTCGAATCCGTGAATCGGCATACAACCGGGACATCCCCTTGTGCTCGTTGAATCCAATCTTCCAATTCAGGGAAGCGGTCGAGTGTGAGCCGGATGAATAAGGCTTGCCCGTGTAACGGTCGAACCCGTTCGACAATCAATTGCTTGCGACCATCCCGTTCATTCGAATGGACCTCTAGTAACAAGATGTTACCGGCATAGAGGGACCGTCCAAACTGCGCGAATGTTCGAGGAAACACGACGACCTCGTCTTGCGTCATGCCATCGTCCACCATGAGAACACCCATCCGTTCTTGTTTTTTTGTCATGAACGTACGTACGTCATCTACATATACGACGAGATAACCGTTTGTTCCATTCATGACTTCTTCAATTGTAGACGGTTCGATCCCGATATCCGGAAGTGCCGTCAATGGAGAGTGGACCACCCATGTCCCGAGCGCCTCCCTCTCTTCTTCAGACCAATTCGGTTCTTTCACTTTTTTCTGTTTTAGTCCGAGTGAAGACAGCTCATCCGGTAAAAAATGTGTTCCCGCTTCTTCTCGCAAACGTTCGACTGCTTCAAAGGCATGTGTCCGGTCACCGTGATACATCCGGTCGAGCGCGCCCGCACCAAGTAATCGACGTAATTTCAGTTGGTCTTTATTTTTCCACTCCATGGCTTCTTGAAGCGTTCTGACATCTTTCAACTGCCCGTTCAGTTCAATCAGTCGGTCCACATCCCGTTTGGTCAACCCCTGGACCGCCTTCAACCCGAGCCGGACGCCCGGTCCCTCAAGTGTCGCGTCAGCGTGACCATGTAAGACGTCCGGTGGGTACACCGGAATTTGATCTTTCCGTAACAGTCTGACAAGTTCCGTTGTTTTTTCTGATGTCACCACATGAAAGACACGAGGGAAATGTGCTTTGACGTAAGCCAATCGGTAACTGATCAAACTGTAGGCGACAGCGTGAGAGCGGTTAAATCCGTACCCGGCAAACTTTTCAATCCATGAAAAGATTTGCGCCAAGACGTCCTGGTCTCCCGCTTTTGCTTGTTGCAAAAATCGTTCTCGTTCCCGAGCAATCGTTCCGGTATCCTTTTTGGCAATAGCACGTCTGACCAAATCCGCTTCCGCATAGGAATAGCCTCCGAGTTTACGGAGAAGTTTCATCACCTGTTCTTGATAGACGAGTACACCGTATGTCGGTCTCATGACGTCTTCTACGTCTGGGTGGACTGGTTGGTAAGGCATACCGTGCTTTCGCTTCGCATACGTTTCGATGAATTGCATCGGTCCCGGGCGATAGAGTGACATCGTGACAACGATATCTTCAAACTCAGTCGGTTTCACTTGTCGAAGCGCTTGCTTCATCCCGGTCGATTCGAATTGGAAGATTCCGTCCGTCTCACCTCTCGCAAGCAGTCGATACGTCCGGGCATCGTTTAACGGAATTGTTTTCAGAGAGAACAGCGCATCACTTTCTCGAATCAAATCCTCCATCTTTCGCAAGCGACTCAAGTTTCGTAATCCGAGCAAGTCAATTTTCAGAAGCCCGACCTCTTCCAAATCCTTCATATTATATTGGGTCACGTGTTCTTCAAGTTCGGGTTGGAGCGGAGTCACTTCTTCAATCGGTTGACGACTGAGCACCACTCCTGCCGCGTGAACGGAGGATTGACGCGGCAAACCTTCTAGCTGTTTGGCAATCCGTAATAACTGCTGACGCTTTTGGCTACCGGCAAACCACTTCATCTGCTTCTGGCTCGACATCAGTTCATCAAGTCCTCCGGCTTTCACTTGCTTGCTCGCAGCCTGCCCTTCCTCAAGGGTCATCCCGAGCGCTCTCGCAACGTCTCGAATTGCCGCTTTCGCACCGAACGTGGCAAGTGTCCCGATCTGTGCGGCATGCGTATGACCGTATCTTGATAGTACGTAAGAAACCACTTCCTCACGACGTTCATCTTCAAAATCGAGGTCTATGTCTGGCATCGACACACGCTCTGGATTTAAGAATCGTTCGAACAACAACCCGTAATGAACCGGATCGACTTCCGTGATATGGAGGGCAAAACTGACGAGTGAACCTGCTGCCGATCCACGCCCCGGACCTACTTCAATCCCAGATTCTCGAGCAAACCGAACGATGTCTTCCACGATCAAGAAATAGGAAGAAAATCCGGTATTGGCGATGACTTCAAGCTCAAACTTTGCCCGCTCGATGTAAGGTTCTTTCACGAGTTCCATCGCCTTCAACCGCTCACCGACAAGTCGTTTCAGCTTTTGATCGGCATCCGGAATTTCTGGAATCGCCCCTTCCGCACGTGGTAGATGATCTAGCCGAATCAATGCCTCGAATCGATCCAGTTCCGATAATTCTTCCGTTGTGAACCAGTCATTCATTTCACTCGGTAGTCGAACGTGCAATCCTTTTTGTCGCACGTCTTCATTCGACATCACGTCCCCTTCGCGAATGGCAGAAATGGCTCGGAATCCTTCCACATCTTCCGGTCTCATGTATCTCGTTTCAGGGGCCGGAATCAATTGGACAGCAAGCTCTTCGCGCATGAGACGAAGTTGTTTCAACACTTGTACCTGTTCCGTAGTCTGAGGTGCCGGTAGTCCGAGCCACAGCTTCTCTTCATCGACAAACGACAAGAGTTGATGATAAAGGCGACGCCGGTGAACCGGATCACTCGCTTTCCAATTTTCAGGTAATACGATCAGCGGCATCGTTGTCCGTCCTTCAATTCCTCCCGCCTGGATGATACGATATTGTTCCTTAAGCTCCGTTTCGTTAGATGAATACACAATCACGGATACGTCTAACCCATCCAATCGGAGGACCGTTCTCAGTCCGATTAGCGGTTTCACCTCATATCGTTGGCAATATGACAAAAATGTCGGAACCCCATAGAACGCATCGTCTGCGATCGCCACGGAACGACTTCCCCGTTCGGTCATCTGCAAGACATATTGTTCTAACCGGATTGTACTTTGTAGTAAACTATAAGCAGTTCTGACATTCAGATGAATCATCGTTGGCCTCCTTTCTATATTAATGGAATTGTCAAACTCAATTCATCACTTCTCTGATACAATAATTATAGACAAAACTCACGACAAAAGGGGGTAAAAGCGTATGATTATCAATCGGGGACAGATTGCACGCGATAAGTTAGAAAAATTACAGCATGGTCAAACAGTGTTTGCCGACAGCCCAGAAATCATCGACCGGCTCCGTAAGTACATTACTGAGTATCAGCTCGACGTCGTCGAGGACGTGACCGAACGAGGTACATGGTTCATCCCAAAGGAAAATGGAGACAAATGAAGAGAGCTGACCAAGGTCAGCTCTCTTCATTTTCTTCAAACGTGAATTCCCCAGCCACTTCATTCAAAGCCGCAATCACGTCATCCATCTCATCCCATGTGTCAATCGTGGCACCAGCCGCCATCGGATGACCTCCCCCACGGTATCGCTTGGCCACTTCATTGATGACAGGACCTTTCGACCGGATGCGCACACGAATCTCTTCTTTGTTTTCCACGAACATGACCCAACATTTCAATCCCTCAAGACCCGAGAAGCTATTGACGAGTTGAGACGCCGCTTCTGGAGAGGCATGGAACGTTCGAAGCACATCCTTGTCAATCTTCACATAGCCGACCCCCTCTTCCGTTACTTGGACATGCTGTAATACATAGCCTTGCAGTTGGAGAGTCGCTAAATTCGTTTTATACATGTGACGATATAATTTATTCGTGTCGATGTCTTTCGCAATCAGCGCCGAAGCAATCTCAAACGTTCGGGCCGTAGCATTTCGAAACTGGAAACGTCCTGTGTCGCCAACGATGCCGGCATAGAGTAAAAATGCCGCCTCTTGGTCAATGGGATATCCCCAAATGTCCGCGAGTTCCACAATCATCTCAGACGTCGAACTGACCGAGGTATCGACAATCTGTGTCATCGCATACGGATCTTCATCAGGATGATGATCGATTTTGATGATCGTCTTCCCTTTCAATGCGAAAGGTCCATCGATTCGCTCTTGATTCGCCGTATCCAAAATAAGGACGAGCGCGTCCTGATACATTTCTTCTTCGACATGTTCCATCTTTCCTAAAAACTCGAGGTCTGGAACCATGCTACCGACCACATAGATTTGCTTCTCCGGATGAACCGATTTTAGAATGCGCTGTAAACCAAGCTGGCTCCCCAACGCATCAGGGTCTGGTCGTACGTGGCGGTGAATGAAAATGGTGTCAGCCGCCTCAATTTCTGATTTGATTGTATCCGCTTCCTGCCATTGCGTCATGATGATTCCTCACTTTCCTACACACTATTATGGTATGATGATAACAGATTACGAGATAGAAAGGGGTTCCTTCACTTGCAACTTGTCATGATTGGACTCATTTTGTTCGCGCTCGGTGCGTACCTTGTCTTCAAGCGCCGCGCTTTTTTGACAAAGACGCCAAACCGAAAAGCGTTGTTCAACACGCAAGCGTTGATCTGGTTAAGTTTATTCCTCGCATTGTTCGCTGCGAACCAAATGGTCGGGGGATTCGGTCTGAATTCATCTGTCGGTTGGATTGTCAGCATCGTCATGTTAGTCGTCGGTTTAGGGAATGCTGTTGTCGGATTTATCCGTTACCGCAAAATTTACCCTCTCGCCGCAGAAGAACCGACGAATACGCCATCATGAAACAGAGCACCTGCTACAGTGCGTAGCAGGTGCTCTTTTCGTTACCGGTCGATGAGTTGTGCCGTGACGAGCGCCTTGGCGACAAGTTGTGTCCCTTGCGTCATCTCCACATCCACTTTCCCGAACTTCCGACCGAGGTCGAAGACATGGGCCGACACTCGAATCTGACTTTCAATTTGAATCGGCTTCATGAAATAGACGGTGATATTCTCAACCACGAGATCGCCTTTCTTCATATGACGTAGACTTCGCGTCGCCCCCTCGACCAACAAGGTCGTCAACACGCCAGATGAGGCGGTCCCCATATGACTCGTCATCTGTGGGGCCACTTCAACCGTGAAGGCCGTCCCGTTCGATGCAGGATCTTCTTTCAGCTGGTTCGTGATCATGTTATCGAACGTCTCACCGACTTGCGGTTGTCGATTCGCCAGTTGCAGGGCCTTCAGCACATCTTGGCGGCTAATAATCCCAAGCAGACGTCCGTAGTTATCAACGACAGGTAACATCTCGATCCCTTCCCACACCATCTGGTGCGCGGCATTGGTGACACTCGTTTGTACGCCTACTGTAATCGGACTTTTCGTCATGACCTTCTCAATATCATAGTCGTGTGATTTATCAATGACATCCTTTGCCGTGATCACGCCGACCACTTTCATCTGTTCATCGATGACGGGATACCGATTATGTTTCGTCCGTTCATTCAGCTCGTGCCAACGTTTCACTGTGTCATCTGATTTCAGATAGAACGTATCGTGGAGCGGGATGACGATATCTGAGACGAGTAAAATCTCTTTTTTGATTAGACGGTCATAGATGGCTCGGTTGATCATCGTCGCGACGGTAAAACTGTCATAGGATGTAGAAATGACAGGCATATCATACTTATCTGCCATTCGTTTCACTTCATCCGTTGTGTCAAATCCCCCTGTGATCAACACAGCCCCACCTGATTGTAAGACGAGTTCATGCGCCTTCTCGCGGTTCCCGATGATGACGAGTGAGTCGACATCGATATATCGCATCATCGCCTCGAGCTTCATGGCACCGATTACAAATTTCGATAGCGTCTTATGGAGGCCGTTACGTCCGCCCAACACCTGACCATCGACGATATTGACGACCTCGGCGAATGTAAGTTTTTCAATATTCTCTTTATGCTTTCGCTTGATCCGGATCGTCCCCACCCGTTCAATGGTAGATACGAAACCTAGGTTCTCAGCTTCCTTGATGGCACGATAAGCCGTACCTTCTGATACAGCCAACTCTTTGGCGATTTGGCGGACCGAAATTTTTGACCCAACATCGAGTGACTCGATATGTGCTATGATCTGTTCATGTTTTGTGGTCATACGCGGAGTCCCTTCTCTCAATACATTTTCTACTCTATTTAGTATACTGTATCAGTCGAACTAGTTCAAACTGTACCAATCCAATTGCAACATTTCCTTTCTGTTTTCGAAACAGCTATAATAGACGAGTAGTCAACGTAAGAGGTAGAAGGGAAGGGATTCAACTTGAATCAACGCACCAATCAAATTGCACAATCTCTAGCGACAAAAGGGTTAGATGCAGCATTCATCACATCGAAAGCATCCGTGTTTTATTTCTCGGGAGTATACGCGGAAGCACACGAGCGATTGATCGCCATTTTAGTTTTGAAAAACGGCACAACTGCCATCATCTGCCCAGCACTTGAAAAAGGGATTGTCGAAGCGAGTGACTGGTCAGGTGAAATCGTGACGTATATGGACCACGAAAATCCATGGGACAAAATCGTCAAGTTATTCCTCGACAACCAAATCGTTCCTGAACGAATCGGGATCGAAGGGGAACATTTGACATTCAACCGAGTCGAGCATCTTCGTGCCGGTTTTGCCGGTCTGTCAATTATTGATTTGACAGACGAGCTCCAAACGTTACGTATGATCAAATCACCGGATGAAGTCCGAATCATGAAGCGGGCCGCCGAGTTGGCAGATATGGCCATCGAAGCCGGGATCCGTTCCCTCCGTGAAGGCGTGACCGAACTCGAGGTCATCGCGGATATCGAATACGCTATGAAACAGCAAGGTGTCCGTGAAATGTCTTTCGACACACTCGTCTTGTTCGGCGAGAATAGTGCCGACCCTCACGGTGTCCCAGGCAACAACCGTCTGAAAAAAGGTGATTTCGCCTTGTTCGACCTCGGCGTCGTCTGGCAGGGATACTGTTCAGACATCACACGAACGGTCGTCTTCGGTGAGGCGAGTCGCAAACAACGTGAGATTTACGACACGGTTCTCCAAGCGGAGGAAGCCGCAATCGAGATGGCGAACGTCGGGACGACACTTGGCGCAATCGATATCGCCGCACGACAAGTCATCACGTCTGCAGGATATGGTGAATACTTCACTCACCGGATCGGTCACGGAATTGGAATCGAAGTACACGAACATCCATCGATGGCAGCGAACAATGACACGACCGCCCAAGTCGGGATGACGTTCACAGTCGAACCGGGTATCTATTTACCGGGAATCGGCGGAGTCCGTATCGAAGACGATCTCGTCATGACAGAAAGTGGTCCTATCACATTGACGAGTTATCCAAAAACACTTCAAGAGATTGAATGACAAAAAGTGCGATCCATTACCAAGGATCGCACTTTTTACATATCTTACTTTTTATATACCTTAATAGAACAAACCCAGCATGACATCCCGTTGAGGTACGTCATAACGTTCCATCTTCTCTAAAAAGGTACGCTTGTCATATGGGACCGCCTTCAGTTCAAGGTCAATCCCCGTTTCTCCTTCAGATAATATGGCAAAGCGAGCCAAGTCATCTTTCGCCACCCCGAGCGCACCAGGATTGACGTAGCGTTTCCTGTCATCTTCAAACAAGTGGACGGGATGGTGATGTCCGAATAACACGATTTCTCCTTCATACGTCCCATATAATCGTTGCATATTTTCCAGCGTCGGTTCGAGAATCTCGTGAAACGGTTCCTCGACGATCGCGGCATGGCGTCGGTCGGTCGGGATATGATAATGAATACCGAACACCGTTTCGCCAGCCATTTCGACGGACATCGTTCGTGGAAGAGATTCGAGGACATCCGCATATCGAGTCTCCAATTGACGCGCGACCCACTCATGGTGGGGGCGCGTATGTGCATAACTTTCCGGATGACCGTATCCAGCCAAAAGGGAAAGGACGGCCTCATCATGATTCCCAGAAATCATATGCGCGCCCCGATCTAGCAATCGCTCCATGACCGCATTGGAGTCCGGTCCCATCGCAATCATGTCACCAAGTGACCAAATGACGTCGACCCGCTCTGTATCCATGACTTGGAGCGCAGCCTCTAACGCTTCGAGATTGCCATGAACGTCCGTGACCACTCCGATTTTCATCGTGTTCCCCTCACTTCCGATATTGATGGACGACGTTGACGCCGCCTGTCACATCGATGATGGCACCTGTGATCATGTCCGAGTCTTCTTGTAATAAGAACGAAATCAAACGCGCGATATCTTCTCCCGTCCCGTGTCGACCGACCGGAGTGCTTTCATCTACTTCCGCTTCCTCAATGCGCATCTCCTTTTGCGAGCCGACGATATTGCCCGGGTTGACCATGTTCGCCGTAATCCCGAACGGTGCCTCTTCCAATGCGACCGATTTTGTCAAACTGACGAGTCCCGTCTTTGCAGCGGCAAACGCAGAACGATGGATCCACCCAGGCGCCGTCCCACTTTCCGGAAATCCATACGAGATGATGCGTCCGAATCGATTCGAGCGCATGGAAGGAAGCGCACGACGCATTAACCAAAATGAGGCGGACAGGTTGCCCGTGAGTACTTCGTCCCACTCGTCGTCCGTCAATTCGACGAGCGGTTTCCGCTCAAAGATATATGGACCTGCATTTAAGATCAAGGCGTCCGGTTCACCAAACCGTTCGACCGCTTGCTCATAGGCCGAGAGCAGTTGTTCGCGGTCCGTCAATCCGGCCTCAATCATATGTATCCGCTCATGTTCCCAGTCGATTGGATTCCGTTGCAAAATGCTAACGTGCCAACCATCTTGTAACAGACGCTCCGTCACGACGCGTCCGATCCCTTTGGCACCAGATGTAATCAATACGTGTTTCATCGTCCTACCTCCTCCGCCTTATTTTACCCGTTCTTTCACACGAATTCCAAACTTGGACATGTCGTGAACACCGCCATGAAAAAATTCACTCATTTTCATGACGAAAAAGCGTGAAAACCGAAAGAAGTGGTATACTATATATGTAAGCCGAACGTATATTTCGAGCGAAAGGTTGGGATTTACATGGCAATTGTATACAAACACATTTTATCTGCCGTTGACGGCTCTAAAGAGGCGGAACGTGCATTCGAAACAGCAATCGATGTCGCGATTCGTAACGAAGGGAAACTGTACGTCGGTCATGTGATTGATACGCGGACGTTTGCGACTGTAGAAGCGTACGATCGGACAATCACAGAGCGCGCCGAGACATATGCGAAAGAATTGCTTGAAGACTATGTCAATCGCGCGAAAGAGCGTGGCGTAAAAGAAGTCGAGACGGTGATCGAATACGGCTCACCGAAAGTGACGATTGCGAAAAAGATTGCGCCTAATCATGATATTGATCTTATTATTTGTGGCGCGACAGGTTTAAACGCTGTAGAACGTTTCTTTATCGGAAGCGTCTCTGAAAGCATCGTCCGTTATGCGAAATGTGACGTCCTCATCGTTCGTCAATAATCATCCATGCATCAAAAAGGGTCTTGCGCAATCGCAAGACCCTTTCTTATGCATTACAACACCTTGACCGTAACCGTTTTGCGACCGAATTGAATCGCCGCACTATGTGAATACATTAAGATGTCGATTTTATTTCCTTTGATGGCGCCGCCTGTATCAGCTGCCGTGTAGGTACCTAACAACTTGCTCCCTACGTATACTTGTACTTTTGTTCCGAGCGGAATGACGCGCGGGTCTACCGCGATGACATTGCGCTTTTGAGTACGAACGTTCCATCCAAGTGCTGTCTTACCTGAACATCCCTTGCAATACGGTGTATATGCCGATGCTTTCATCGTATATGTCTTCACGCTTGCTGGTTTGAGCGGTTTTGGAGCACTTACCGTACGTAAGTTCTTTGTAGGGACCCATCCGGCCTTCCCTTTATAGTTCACGCGAATCCAAGCACCTCGAGAACCTGTACGTTGAAGACGATCACTCGCTGTCATCTTCCCAATCACTCGTGCATTTGATTTCCCTTCTGCATAAACCATCTTCGAACCTGACTTTGTCGCAACATAAACTTTTTTCGTAGCTGCTTCCACTGGTGAAGTCGGTAGAGCAAATGCAAATACGGCGATGGCGAGAAGTAAGAGCATCATGATTTTTTTCAACATACGTTTTTCGTCCTCTCTTCGTCAATTTGTCTTCGATTCCGTGTCATCCTTTATCTAGGCGATTTGTCACTTCCAATGAATATTTCGTCCAGATAACTATATGACGAAATATCGGTCAGTGCCGTTACACTTCCTGTTCATTTGAGTGACACGAACATTACAAATCGATGTCAAAAGTAACGATTTATCGTGTTAGATTAGACATTTGAATCGAACGAGAGATATTTTTATAAATTCACATCCAATATATGGTTTATTCATGACGTAAACATTGCAAAACGGTGCAGATGAGGCGCCTAATGTTACAAAGGAGATAACATTGGTCCCACTTCAGATTCTTCACATTAGTAAAAAAGACTCACAAAAAAACCCACGTTACACGAAGTAACGTGGGTTCGTTTCGTATTATGCGTGTGCTTCGACAAGGTTTGCAACGCGTACCGTGTCACGCGCGATGACCAATTCTTCGTTCGTCGGGATGATGATGACTTTAACTGGTGAGTGCGGATAGTTGATAAACAACTCTTTTCCGCGAGCACCGTTGTTAAGTGAAGGATCCCAGTAGACACCCATGAATTCAAGACCGCGAAGGATGCGTTCACGGATGACGTCCGAGTTCTCTCCGACACCTGCAGTGAAGATGATGGCGTCGACACCATTCATTTCAGCCGCATATTGACCGATGTAACCGTGAATACGGTTCGAGAAGATTTTCAATGAAACTTCTGCACGATGGTTGCCTTCTGCAGCCGCTTGCTCGATGTCACGCAAGTCACTTGAGATACCAGAAAGTCCGTACACGCCAGACTCTTTGTTCATGACGTTCAAGACCTCTTCAGCAGACTTCCCTGTTTTTTGCATCAAGAACGGGATGAGGGCCGGGTCCAAAGAACCTGAGCGCGTTCCCATCGTGATTCCTTCGAGTGGTGTGAAGCCCATCGTTGTATCGATTGAGCGACCACCTGCTACTGCAGCGATCGATGCACCGCTACCGAGGTGACATGAAATCAAACGCAAGTCTTCTAGCGGACGACCGAGAAGTTCTGCCGCACGCTGTGTGACATACTTGTGGCTCGTTCCGTGGAAACCGTATTTACGTACACCATGTTCTGTATAGTATTCATAAGGAAGACTGTACAAGAAATTCTCTTCAGGCATTGACTGGTGGAACGCTGTATCGAATACCGCTACTTGTGGGACATTCGGCAAAATTGCCTGGAATGCGCGAATACCTGTCAAGTTTGGTGGGATGTGAAGTGGGCCGAGCTCGGTGAACGACTCGATGTTCTTCATGACTTCATCGTCAATGACGACCGAATCCGCATACAACTCTTTTCCGTGTAACACACGGTGACCTACACCAGAAATCTCATCGAATGATTGGATGATATCCAATTCGATCAATTTCTCCAACGTCAATTCAACCGCTTCTTTGTGCGTGTGAAGTGGTGTGACCACGTTGAACTTCTGTCCTTCACCGTACTTGATTGTAAAAATCGCATCTTCTTTCCCTACACGCTCTATAAGTCCGACTGCGAGCAACTCTTCCGTTGGCATCTCGAGTAACTGGAACTTGAGCGATGAACTACCCGCATTGACTGCCATAATTTTCGTCATGTCATACACCTCTTACCTTTCGTTTTAAACGCATATCTTTATCTGTTCAATTTAAAACTGATAACTGTATCATAATGAAGATAATTGATTTTGCATACCTTTTTCAAGTATTTTGTCCATTAATTTTGAGTTGTTTTGAACCAATCATCAATCTGTTTCACAACATTCGCTACCGCTCTGACATCAGTGAATGACGGAAGTTCCACGAATAGCGCTTGTTTTGGCCGTGTGACGCCTTCTCCTACTTTTTGAAGGAGCAATAAGCTTTTCGCGTAACGTTCGTCTTTAAACATCGTCGTCGGAAGTTGAATGACCCCTTTCACAACAGCCTCACGGTCCATCCATTGTTTTAATTTCCCTTCGTCATCCTGTTCAAACAAATTGTTCGGGATGACAAATAATCCATGCCCACCTGGTTTCGTATGGCGAATCGCCTGTTCCATCAAGAGGAAATGCGAATAGGCATGTCCTTGTTCTCGTTTCATGTCGTATCCGGCTGCCACTTCATCATTTGGATAATAGCCGATCGGCAAGTCAGCAACGGAAAGATCGCTCGGTTCAACAAACAGAGGAGCAAGGGCGTCTTGATGGAAGTAGGATACTGGTTCTCCTAACAAGTTACTAATGGAATAGGAAAGACGAAGCAACAGTTCATCCACTTCGACCGCTTGCGCTGTCGCATCTTTTAACTGAGAGAGAACGGCGTGCGTCAACGTACCTGTCCCACTACCTAAATCTAGAATCGTCGCGTTTTCCTTAAGTAGCTTCGAAGCTAGATAACCCATAAATAGGCTGACCGCATCCGGTGTCGGTTGATTGTTCGGGGGGAGTTGTGTCGTTTCTTCCAAGACGAGTAAACTCACTGCTTTACGGACATCGTCCATCATCTCTTTTTCAATGTCAACATGGTCAAATACTTGGACGAGTGCCTCGATCGGTAATACATCCAGATCGTTGACCAGTTTCTTCGCTTCCTTCTTCCAATCACGATAGAGTTGTTCAAAACGTTCCATTTTCGTTCATCCTTTCCATACAAAACCGGCCCCCATGAGAGGACCGGTCGGTTCACGTACTAGTGTAAGCTATTTTAATCAATTTCGCCAAACGAATCAATTCGCTTGTTCGAACGCCTCAAGTGCCGCCGCGAAATCAACTTCATCTGTCATTTCATCCATATATTGTACATATTGGACGACGCCATTCGAATCGACGACGAATACAGAACGCGCAAGGAGACGCATTTCTTCAATTAAAACACCATATGCTTTTGCGAACGAAAGATCGCGGTGGTCCGAGAGGGTGACTACGTTATCTAAACCAGATGCAGAACACCAACGGCGCTGTGCGAACGGCAAATCGTTCGATACAGTCAAGACTGTACCACCGAGTGATGAGGCCTTTTCGTTGAACTCACGCGTTTGTGCATCACATACGCCTGTATCGATTGAAGGAATGACACTGATTAGTTTTTTCCCCGGATAGGTTGCTAACGTCACTTCTTCTAAAGCAGTCGTCAAGACGCGGAAATCAGGAGCTTGATCTCCTACCTTCACTGGATTTCCTTGTAATGTTACGTTGTTCCCTTTAAATGTTGGCATGTACTCATCCCCTTTGTTGTAGTTACTCGTTCATCATATCGATGAACTTGAGCCTTTGACAAACTTCCTGCTTTTGACTCTGTTTCAGTTTTCCCTATATCGGTAGGAAGAAACACGTTATAATAAAGAGGACACCATTGACAAAGGGGATGACTCAGATGAGAAACAACGTCTATTTGTACCATCGTAACGTCAACGAATTCACAAAAGAAGTGAAGAAACTGAGAGAAATCGGGGAAAAACACGGGTTCAACATCGTAAATCAACCGGAGGACGCGAACATCATCGCTGCAGTCGGCGGGGACGGGGCATTTTTACAGGCGGTTCGCTACACAGGCTTTCGTCAAGACGCCATCTACGTTGGTTTCGGTCGTGGATTGAACGAGTTTTATTGTGATTTCGACATACATAAACTCGATGAAGTCGACCGCCTCTTCTCGGACAACTCGATGCGAATCGAAGAAGGTCTCGAAGTCCGGAAGTATCCACTTCTTTCAGCATCGATCAACGAATCGACACCGCTCCTCTGTTTAAATGAGGCTTCGATTAAATCAAGTATTATCAAATCACTCGCCATCGAGGTCTATATCGACGATCTACATTTCGAAACATTCCGTGGGGACGGAATGGTTGTATCGACGCCGACGGGATCGACTGCTTATAACAAATCTCTCAGCGGTGCGGTCGTCGACCCACTCATCCCATGTATGCAAGTGAGTGAGATCGCTTCGGTCAACAATAATCGCTATCGCACACTCGGCTCATCCTTTATCGTTCATGATTCGCGTAAGTTGTCACTCCGCATCGTCGAAGACGGCAACGACTACCCGATTATTGGGATGGATAACGAGGCGCTGAGCTTGAAGTACACAGACCGAATCGATATCGAACTCTCGGACAAGGTCATCAAGACTGTCAAGCTTCGGACCAACTCGTTCTGGCATAAAGTGCAACGTTCATTCTTCTGATAAAGAAAAGGAGTGGTTCCATCCCTTTCGGGTGAAACCACTCCTCTTTTTATATCGTGGCTGTTTCTGCCTCGTACACCGGCTTCCCTTCGACAACAGTCATGACAAGACGGTTGTGCAGGATGTCTTCCCCACTCAATTTAAAGAAATCTTCGTCCCATACTGTGAAGTTGGCATTGTAACTTTGAACCAATAGCCCGTTTCTTCCGTGCGTCCCTGTAGCAACATGAGGCGAATACGTGAAGCTGCGAAGAGCTTCATACATCGATAGACGTTCACTCGGATTTAGCGTGCTCGACCCGTGAAACGATTGTCGCATCACCGCTCCAAACAATCCCTTTCGAACGTCAACAGATGAAATCGGCGCGTCACTTCCTCCTAACACCAATGCCCCTGTATCGAGTAAAGACTTGAATCGATAGACATCATGCACACGCTCATTGCCCAACCGCTCGAACAGCATGTCCATGTCATCCGATAAAAATACCGGCTGTGCATCAATCAAAACAGGCAATGATTTGATTCGGTTGATCAATGAGTCATTCAATAATGAGGCATGGATAATTCGATCTCGTGTCCCTTTTCTGGCAGGGTACTTCTCAAGCAGGCCGACAAATTGCTCGACCGCCGCATCACCGATCACATGCGCTGCCACATTCATACCGTATGTTCGTGCTTTTTTCACGAGTGCCTCGAGATGATCTGGTCGATGTACTTCAATTCCTCGTTGACTCCGATCATCCGCATACGGTGCAGATAACAGAGCGGTGCGTCCACCGAACGAACCGTCGACAAAGAGTTTCATCGCACCGAATTCAAACCGCTTCCGACGCGTCATCGCATCTTGCTGGATGACACGATCCACCACCTGTTCGTGGACGAGAAGGTGTGCTTGAAACGGAAGTTCGTCCAGTACATCTTCGTACGCTTGAATCGTTTCGAGCGGATCTCCATGATAGAACAAGTCTTCCGTATGGGCACCAACGATTCCATGTGCGAATAATGAATCGATTGCCCGGCGAAGAGAAGCCGCATTTTTCTTACGGTTCCCACTCAATTCTTTATATAAGAGATCTAGTGCAGCATCATATAGGACGCCATTCAATTTACCTTCTTCACCTCGCCCAAGTTTTCCACCTTCGATCACCGTATGGTGGATCAGTCCAAGTCGTTCAAGTCCTTTCGAGTTCACGACGGCTACGTGACGACAGACACGCTTCAGCACGACAGGACGGTCGTCAATCACTTCATCAATCATCTCGCGTGTCGGCATGTCACCGAGCAGACGATCATCAAACCCTTCTGCGACGATCCAATCGTCGTCCGACCCTCGTTGCTTCATCGTTTCAAGTAATTCTCGAAGATCCGTCGCTTCACTCGCATCGACACGGTCGAGCGCTTCGCCGTATCCGACAAGGTGAATGTGTGAATCGGTAAAGGCCGGATACACACTCTTCCCTTCCAAATTCACAATCTTTTCGATGCGACCGGCATATGTACGTCGGAGATGTCCCTCGTCCCCCATCTTCAAGACGCGTCCATGCTCAATAAACATGGCACGTTCCATCTCACCCGGTTTATTCAATGTGTAGATATTCCCGTTGACCCATAGTGTACCCATCTGACGATTCCTCCTTGATTGAAAAAAGATTGACGTCTACGTTTTTCCCGTTTCCGTCAATCTTCATGCATCGTTTATTTTTTTAGCAATTCCTGCTGTTCTAACCCTTTATCCACACGTTGACGAATTTCATTGGCTCCGTTCTCATCGAATCGACCGAGCACCCGCTCACCGATTTCGACCGCAGTGCCATACTCTCCATGCAAGAACTTGTTTTCCGCAAGCGTCAAGGCGATATGGACCTCGTTGTCACGGCGACGGAAGCGGTTTGCATATTGGAGCAACTGTTCCGCATACGTCACTTGACGAATCAGTGCATGGACACGGTCACGGAAGTTATCCATCATCTCTTCGACATCATGGCTAAGCCCGACGATATACGTCATGTTGAACGGTGCCTTGTCAAACTGTTCGTCTAACGACTGGACACCTTTTTGGAGCTGACGTAAGTCGTTTGACAAATCATTCGGAACAACCGGCATCGCACTTTTCGCTAACAGGCGACGATGCCCAGACAATTCTTTTTTCCACGTTTCTAACTTGTGACGGACCTCAAGCTCTTCTTTACGTAATGAATTCGTATCCTCAATGAAACGCTCATGCATGGCACTGAATTGGTCAAGTGACCGTTTCGCTTCCTGCACTTTGGATTTGATCATACTAAACGGTAACATTTGCGCGACGAGAGCTTGTTCAATATCAAGTACATTCGCCGTGAGAGTCGTTCGTTCACGTTCTAATTGTTCGAATTCTTCTCCGACGCGTGCATTGATTTCATAGTTGCTTACAAGTCGAGACATTTCCGTCTGTAAGTGATTCATGATTTCGGCAGATTGCAATTCGCGCTCTTGTATCGTCGCAAATTCTTTTTTCACGTATTGGCGGGCATCGACCTCTGTTCGGAATGCTTCGAATAATTGATCGATATCCGAGCTCAACTGTTGCATGTCCTCTTCAAAATGATCAAATTCCAAGCGTTCGATTCGAGCCATCAACTCTTCTCGACGATCTTCCGCTTGATCGATTTCTTCCATTAATCCTAGTGGTTCAAGCGCATACCCGTCCATTTGCATTTCTTTATGTCCAGCGCGGAGTTGTTGAAGTTGTTGTTTCAGTTCCACTTGAACCGTACGTACAAATTGCGGAATGATCCGAATCAGTTCACGGATGTGTCCTACTTGATTCGATAAGGCTTGTCCGGTTTCAAATGCTTCAGAAACTTGACCGACCTGCTTTAAGTTAATCATCTCACTGCGTTTCGCCTCGGCAGCGGCAATCTCTTGTTCCACCAATGCATAGGTTGGTCCGAACGCATGGTTTTGTGAATTCAATGTCTTGCGGAACTGATACAACTCTTTCTCATCCTGCTTCACAATGTCCATAAGCGAGGTGTGATGCGTCGTAAATTCATCCATCTCATCGAGCATGGCGTGTACCATCGTCTCGAGCTCTTCAATGAGTTGTTCAGTTGCATTCAAGTCAGCTTTGACTTTCATGAAACGATATTTATCCAAGTCTTCCTCAGCCCGGTATAACGCTTCATCGATTTGACCTGCATGTACGCTGACTAACTCATCCCAAGATTGATGCCAACGATCAAACTTTTCTTTCGTTTCCCCTTCCATCGGCCACTGTTTGAATTTCTGGAGTTCGACGGGTATGCTCGCACTGAGCACACTTTGTTTCCTCATATCCAAGTCGTCAATTTTTTGGTAAAAATTCCTTCGAATGAGCATACTCCCCAACATGCCGCCTAATACGACGACGATGATTCCAATGATTAATCCATAAATTCCGTAATCCATCTTTGTCACAACCTCCAAGCCGCTTTCGTGGACTTATGTACCTTTATATAAAAAAAGAAGTATTTTATAAGAATAGATATACCTAATCATATTATAGAACCAACGATTTGCATAGGTTTTCCAATGGTTTCAGTGGAGATTGTTCATTTTTTCGGAACTTTCTAAGAAGACAAATCTGAAATTTGCGTGTACCATAATGCTAAATTCTAAAAACATGAAAGATGGAGGGGAATTCATATGTTCCAAACGACATCGTACTCAGGTGATTTGACAGCCGGTTACGACCTGTTAAACAAGCAACTCGCCGCATTATTAGAAGGCGAAACGAATACAGTGGCCAACCTCGCCAACGCCAGCGCATTACTCAACCAATTTTTAGATCGGATCAACTGGGTCGGATTCTACGTGACTGATTCTGAAGACAGTCTCATTCTAGGACCATTCCAGGGACTCCCGGCTTGCGTTCACATCGCGTTCGGTAAAGGGGTTTGTGGAACTGCGGCAGCTACACAAGAAACACAGCTCGTGGCCGATGTTCATCAATTCCCTGGTCATATCGCATGTGATGCGGCTTCGAATTCTGAAATCGTCGTCCCTCTCGTACGTGACGGGAAAACGATTGGCGTGCTCGATATCGACAGCCCGGAGTTCGACCGTTTCTCAGAAATCGACCGCCAAGGACTCGAACGTTTTTGCGGAACACTTCTTCGCTATATTTGATTGACAAGAGATGGTATTCATCGTATACTCATCTTTGTGCATGAAATGACGATAGCAGTCACAGACAAACGTATCCACCTTTCGGGCCTCGACTTTTGTCGGAGGGGCATCTCGTAGCTTCGCTATCAAGTGAAGGTGCTTGCACCTTGAAAGGGGCGTTACTCGTCTTTGACACCGTTGTTCTTTTGTGCAAAATACATGAACAACAAGGAGGAGTCCAATCATGGCTCGTTACACAGGTCCAGCTTGGAAACTCTCGCGTCGCTTAGGCATCTCGCTTAGCGAAACGGGTAAAGAATTAGCAAAACGTCCTTACGCACCAGGTCAACACGGAAATGGTCGTAAGAAAATCTCAGAATACGGTCTTCAGCTTCAAGCGAAGCAAGCACTTCGTCACATGTACGGAGTGAACGAGAAGCAATTCCGCCGCATCTTCAACGATGCTGGTAAAATGCCAGGCATCCACGGTGAGAACTTCATGTTCTTGCTCGAATCACGCCTTGACAACCTCGTTTACCGTTTCGGCCTCGCTCGCACACGTCGTGGAGCACGCCAACTCGTCAACCACGGTCACATCACTGTTGATGGATCACGCGTTGACATCGCGTCTTACCGCGTAAAACCAGGTCAAGTTATCGCTGTTCGCGAAAAGTCGAAAAACGTAAAAGCAATCGCTGAAGCACTTGAAGTAGCACCAGCTACAAAAGACTTCGTATCGTTTGACGCTGAGAAACTCGAAGGTACATTCGTACGTCTCCCAGAACGCGCTGAACTTAACGACCAAATCAAAGAGCAACTCATCGTCGAGTACTACTCACGTTAATGCTTTTTTATCCCCTTCTTCACGAAGGGGATTTTTTTATTTTTTCAAAATCTCTTGTCGGATACGCCCCATTTGCGTATCGAGGGCATCCGCCATGAGTGACGCTTCAATCAGCTCTTCTTTCGATGAATCTGGTACTTCATGCTGATATTTATATTGAAGCTTATGTTCCGTCGCCGCCCAAAAATCCATAGCAAGTGTCCGAATCTGAATCTCAGCCGGCACCCAAATGATTCGTTCGGCCAAGTAGACTTTTGTTTTCACGATGAGATGTAAGCTTCGATACCCGCTCGGTTTTGGGTATTTAATGTAATCTTTTATTTCGATGATATCTAAATCATCTCGCGCCTCTAGATGACGCAAAATCTCATATATGTCATCACGGAAGCTCGTGACAATCCGAATGCCCGCCACATCGTGTACATGCTCCCAAAGTGCCGAAACCTCTAAAGGTAAGTCTTTCCGTTTCATCTTACGCACGATAGACGGCAATGTCTTCATCCTCGTCTTCACATGTTCGATCGGTGAATACCCTAGTCTCGTCTGCCAATCCAAGTCGATGATCCCGAGGTCGCTCTCGAGTTCCGTGATCGCCATTTCATAATACCGAAAGTGTTCACGCCATTGATGGAACTGGTCGCCGAAAAATTCTTCTATCTCCATCGTCATCCCTCCTATCTCCCCATTTTAGCAAATCCGAACCGCACGTCATGTATAAAAAAAGTCCATTCCTCAACAAATAAGGAACGGACAGGATGTTCATACGTGACGAATCACAAAGTACTTTTTCTTACCGCGGCGAATGATGGTGAATTCACCGAGCGTATCTTCGTGCGTAATCATTTTATCGAGCGCTTGTTCACGTTCGCCGTTTAAGTAAATCGCTCCGTTCATTACATCTTCACGTGCCTGACGTTTCGATGGTGAGATCTTCGCTTCGACGAGGAGGTCGACAAGGTTGCGTTCACCGTCAAGTTCGAATTGCGGCATGCCTTTAAACGCATCTTCCATATCTTCCGGTTGAAGCGACATCAAATCTCCGCTAAAGAACGCTTTCGTGATGCGCTCCGCTTGTTCAAGTCCTGCTTCACCGTGGACAAGCTTTGTCATCTCTTCTGCGAGTCGGCGCTGTGCCACGCGCTTTTCAGGCGCTTCTGTCACTTCGGCTGCAAGTGCCTCAATCTCTTCATGCGACATGAACGTGAAGTATTTGATGAACTTGATGACATCTGCATCGTCGACGTTGATCCAGAACTGGTAGAACTCATATGGCGACGTCTTATCCGCATCTAACCAAACTGCACCGCCCGCTGTCTTCCCGAACTTTTGTCCGTCCGACTTTGTGACGAGTGGCACGGTGAGACCGAACGCTTTTTCAGAGTGACCAAAGCGACGAATCAATTCAAGACCTGCCGTGATATTCCCCCATTGATCACTTCCACCGACTTGAAGACGACATTTCTCTGTCTCGTATAGTTTCAAGAAGTCGTAAGATTGGAGCAACATGTAAGAGAACTCTGTGTACGAGATCCCATTCTCCATACGTGAATCGACAGAGTCTTTCGCAAGCATATAACTGATTGGGAAGTGCTTCCCAATGTCGCGCAGGAAGTCGATGATTGACATTTCTTCCGTCCATTCGTAGTTGTTGCGAATCGTGATCGGGTTCTCCCCTTCAAGTGGAAGGAATCGGCTCAACTGATCCTTGATGCGATCGGAGAAGAGCTTGACCGTATCCAACGTGTTTAGTGAACGTTCATCCGAACGACCAGACGGGTCACCAATCATCCCTGTCGCCCCACCGACGAGCGCGATGACCTGATGGCCGGCCTGCTGGAAACGTTTTAGCGTCAAGATCGGGAGCAAGTGCCCGATGTGAAGCGAGTCCGCTGTCGGATCAAATCCCGTGTATAACGTCGTCGGTTGCTTGAGTTGTTCTTTTAATCCTTCTTCATCTGTCATTTGGTTGACAAGTCCTCGAAACTCTAAATCGTTTAATAGTTCCATTTGTTCCACTCCTTCGATTGACATAAAAAAACGTCCCTTCTCATATGAGAAGGGACGGAGATTCCGCGGTACCACCCTACTTGTCGCAATTTGCGACCGCTTGAGCGAGAGATAACGGTCTCGAACCGGCCCGAAGGCACGCTCTAAAAGTGTAATTCATCGATTGACATTGGCTAGTTCACAGCAACCACTAGCTTTCTGGACAAGAGGCCCGTCGACTACTTCGCTTTCTTCACAGCGTCATTATCTTGTTGACTATGCTATTCATTTTATAAGCATCGATTTCAACTTGTCAACTCTTACAATGAAACTTGCACGAGACTTCGGTTTCGAGGTAAGGTGTAGGTTGAATTGTGCTATAATCGAATATATTACTGTCTAAAATAGTTTTACACCATATTTAAGGAGGCTGTCATGCTGCAGAAGATTCGAGACTTATGGAATAATCCGACGTCATTGAAAGTACGTCGTTATGCCAATGTTATGTATGATGTGTCGTGGAACGTCCTACTCCTGACCATCATTTCTGTTGTACTCATCGGGTTTTTAGGTGCTGGAATTGGTGTCGGATATTTCGCGTCACTCGTCAAAGATATGCCGACCCCGGCTTATAAAACGATGACTGCGCAAATCAATACGTATACATCGACTTCCAATATTTACTTCGGAAGCGGGGAGCGCATCGGGAACTATACGACCGATGAGGTACGAATCCCGATTCCAGTAGAAAAAGTTTCTCCATACGTCGTCGATGCACTACTTGCGACGGAAGATGTCGAATTCTATGAGCACGATGGCGTCGTTCCAAAAGCGACGTTGCGCGCTATTTTACAAGAAGCAACAGGATCTGAAGATCGCACGGGTGGTTCAACGTTGACGCAACAATTGATTAAAAACCAAATGTTGACGAACGAAGTATCTTTCGAACGGAAAGCAAAAGAAATATTACTCGCCCTTCGTCTAGAGAAAGCGATGGACAAAGATGAAATTTTAAACGCCTATCTGAACGTTGTCTCATTCGGACGTAACTCGACGGGACGTAACATTTCAGGGATTGAGGCCGCCGCTCGCGGTGTGTTCAATACTTCGGCAGAGAAATTGACACTTCCACAAGCCGCTTTCCTTGCCGGTATCCCAAAAAACCCATTCTTCTACACACCTTACTATCAAGGTGGCGTCATCAAAGAGGACGTATCGGGTGCGGTTAACCGAATGAAAACGGTATTGAACCGCATGTACGTTGCAGGAAAGATCACGAAAGAAGAATATGATGCCGCTTATAACTACGACATCACGCAAGACTTCATGCAGACTCAGACGAAGCCTCGCGACAAATATCCGTACGTGGTAGACGAAGCAGAACTTCAAGCACGCCAAATCGTAACGGATTATCTATTGGAGCAAGATGGGATTGAAATCAATGAGTTGAGCTCGGAGGAACAGGACTCTGTCCGTTCGACTTATGCGAAGCGTGCTCATAACATGTTGCGTCAAGGTGGGTTCAACATCCGTTTGACATTGGATAAAGAAATTCACGAAGCGATGCAACAACCGGCTAAAAACGCTGGCAACTTCGGACCGAATCAAACGATTAAAGATGAGAACCGCACACTTCCTGAACAAACCTCTTCTGTCATGATTGAGAATAAGACCGGGAAAGTACTCGGATTCGTCGGAGGTCGCTACATCAATGGCAAGACCGACGATTTGAACCGTGCTTTCTGGGCAGAACGTCAAATCGGATCGACTGCAAAACCGATTCTTGTCTATTCAAATGCGATTGAAGCTGGCATGATTACACCTGCCACTCAAATCATTGACGAGGAGTATTTTTATAAGTTTACTGGTCCCGGACAACCGAAGAAACAAGTTCAAAACGAAGGGAAAACGTATCGCGGTGCTGTCACAGTACGCGATGCGCTCAAGCTCTCCTTGAACGTTCCGGCTGTTAAGATTTATGAAGAACGTAACCAAAAACCTGCTGATACGCAGAAATTAGTCGATATGGGAATCCCCGTATCTGAAGGAAACCGTTATGCTTCAGCGATGGCACTCGGTACCGGGGAAGTCAAGCCTATCGATTTGGCCGCCTCTTATGCGATGCTAGCAAATTACGGTGAACACGTGGAGCCGCACTTCATCCAAGAAATTGAATATCAAGGTGAAGTCATTTACGAAGCGAAGCCGAAGAAAACGCGTATTTTCACAGAACGTACCTCTTATCTCGTGGTGGATATGCTCCGCGACGTCTACACGTCAGGTACTGCGACATATGCACAATCATTGCTCAGCGTTCCTGGCGATTGGATGGGTAAAACCGGTACAACGAACGATCAACGTGATTCGTACTTGGTCGGGTCGAACCCGAACGTTACACTCGCTGTCTGGTCAGGTTATGATTCACAACGCCTCTCAATGCTAGATGGTTGGGATTATGGACGTTACTATCAACGGACCCAGCGCATCTGGTCGCAAACGATGAATCGTGTCTATGCGGATGACCCAGAAGCTCTAGGCGTCAGCGCACGCTTCTCACAACCTTCAACCGTCACTTCGAAAGACTTCCAAGACTCAGGTTCATTCTCTGAGAAGAAGAAAGTAGAAGAGAAAGAAAAAGAAGAGGAAGAGAAGAAGAAAGAAGAAGAGGCCAAGAAAGAGGCCGAAGAAGCAAAGAAAGAAGCTGAGGAGAAGAAACAAGAGGCTGCTGCCGATGCTGCCGCTAAGAAAAAAGCTGAAGAAGAAGCTAAACAAAAAGCAGACGCCGAAGCAAAGAAAAAAGCTGAGGAAGACGCGAAGAAGAAAGCTGAAGAAGATGCTGAAGAAGCCGAACAACAAGCTGAAGAAGAAGCCGATGCTGATGCTAACGGTGAATAAACAAAGGGTCGACACACGATGTGTCGACCCTTTGTTTATCTTAATCTTCCATCGTCGAGAGGTCACCTGTTTCAAGATTCAATTCCCAAGCCTTCAAGACACGACGCATGATCTTCCCGCTTCGTGTTTTCGGCAACTTGTCCTTGAATTCGATCTCACGTGGTGCTGCATGCGCAGCCAATCCTTCTTTGACGAACTGCTGGATTTCTTGTTTTAACTCATCAGACGGTTCATAACCTTTACGTAGCGCAATGAACGCTTTGATGATTTCACCTCGGACCGGGTCCGGTTTTCCGATGACACCCGCTTCAGCCACAGCCGGATGTTCCACGAGTCGACTTTCCACTTCAAACGGTCCGACCCGTTCTCCTGCTGTCATGATGACGTCGTCGACCCGACCTTGGAACCAGAAATAGCCGTCTTCGTCCATATAAGCAGAATCACCTGACACATACCAATCTCCCCAGAAGTAACTCTCATACTTCGCATCGTTCTTCCAAATCTTCCGCATCATCGACGGCCAAGGCGTCTTGAGTGCCAAGTTCCCCATTCGGTGTGGTGGAAGTGGTTGACCCCGGTCATCCAAAATAGCCGCTTCGCAACCTGGGATCGGTTTCCCCATTGAGCCCGGTTTGATGTCCATCGTCGGATAGTTACAAACCATCATCGCACCGGTTTCTGTCATCCACCACGTATCATGGATTCGAAGATCAAATGCTTCGTGTCCCCAACGAATGACTTCTGGATTTAGCGGCTCACCGACGGATAAAATATGACGAAGTGAAGACAAATCATACTTCTCAAACGCTTCGTCGCCAGCGCCCATGAGCATGCGGAACGCCGTCGGGGCACTATACCAAACTGTCACGCCAAACCGTTCAATGACCGAATACCAAAATTCAGGATTGAAGCGTCCACCAACGATGACGTTTGTCGCACCATTTAAGAAAGGCGCAAAAATACCGTAGCTCGTCCCCGTCACCCATCCAGGGTCAGCCGTGCACCAGTAAATATCATCCGGTTGAAGATCGAGTACCCATTTGCCGGTCATCATATGTTGAATCATCGCATTATGGACGTGGAGAACCCCTTTTGGTTTCCCTGTTGAGCCCGATGTATAGTGTAAAATCAGACCGTCTTCACGGTCGACCCACGTCAATTCGAGATCTGTCGTCGCATCGTTCGCCAGTTTACGATAATCGAGCACCTTTTCCGACTCTTCGACATCGTCCCCAACGAGTAGAATGGTCTCTAAATGAGGCAACTGATCGACCGGAATGCGCGGCAACAGTTCTTTCGTCGTCACAATCACTTTCGCTTCCGAGTCGAGCAAACGGTCGTGAACCGCCTGTTCCATGAACGCCTCAAACAATGGACCGACGATGGCCCCTCGTTTGATTGCACCGAGCAAAATAAAATAAAGTTCTGGCTGACGTGGCATAAAGATAAAGACGCGGTCGCCTTTCTCCACACCAATCGACTTCAGAACATTACCAGAACGATTACTTTCTTTCTTCATATCCGCATACGTGTACCGCTCTTCTCGATCCCCATCGAAATAAAGCAGGGCCACTTTTGTCGCCAATTCACTTTCCGCATGGCGATCGATGGCTTCATATGCCAAATTGACTTTCCCCGTCAAATTCCATGAAAACAATGCTTCTGCTTGTGTCCATTCGAACGACTGACAAGCCTCTTCATACGACGCTAATTGATGTTCCCCTGTTAACGCTTTCAATTTTTCCATCGCTAAAGATTCGCCTCCCCTGTAAAGATTGGTATAACCACTTTCAGTATAGTGTTAAAATTATGACAAATCAATGAATTTCCAATTTCATCAAAACAGGATGATTCCAGCTTGATGAAAGCGCTATAATAAGAGATGGAAAAGGTGGTGACCCTATGGAAAAACAATATCATTCAAAAGTGTGGCAGACCTCACAAGGTGACGTCACGATTGATGGTCCGGTGGCGCCTGACGTGTTACGGACGTATCGTCTTGATGAAGGATTGACAGCTTTTCGTGAACCGGAAGATCAGCACGAAGCACTCGTCGATATTGCTGGGTTAAAAGAAGGAAGAATCATCGTCGCCAGGCAAGACGATCTCGTGATTGGATACGTGACTTTCCTCTATCCTGACCCGTATGAGCGTTGGAGTGAAGGAAACGACCCATACATCCTTGAACTCGGGGCAATTGAGGTGAGTCCTCGCTTCCGTGGTCAACGAATCGGGAAACAATTACTCGAAGTATCGATGATGGACCCACATATGGATGACTTTTTGATTTTGACGACCGAATATTATTGGCACTGGGATTTGAAAGGTAGTGGACTCTCGATTTGGGATTATCGAAAAGTCATGGAGAAGATGATGAATCACGGTGGACTTGTTTTCTTCCCGACAGACGATCCTGAGATTGCCTCCCATCCTGCCAACTGTTTGATGGCTCGTATCGGAAAAAACGTACGACAAGAATCAATCGACCATTTTGATTCACTTCGTCTTCGCCGACGATTTATGTACGACTAAGGAGGGATTTCATGTTAATCGAACAGATGATGAATCGACATGTCGTGACGATTCAACCGACCAATACGATTGCCCATGCCGCAAAATTAATGCGTGAACATCGTGTCCGACATTTGATTGTGACAAATCCCGCTCGACAAGTCGTCGGGATTGTCGGCCAATTCGAGATGAGTGGTGCGACGAGCGTCTTTCATCCCGAAAGTGAAAATGCAGACTTTCAAAACCCTGTATCGAGCATCATGCGATCCGAGGTACCGACAGCGCATCCATTCGATTTCTTTGAAGATGCAGCTGCCTTGTTTTACGAAAACCGGCTAACCTGTCTCCCCATCGTCGAACAAGGGAAACTCGTCGGTGTATTGACAGAGACCGATTTATTACGTTACTTCGTCCAATTGACCGGCGCACTCGAACCAAGTTCGCAAATCGAGATCCTCGTCGAAAATACGACCGGTACACTTGAAAAAGTGACCCGACTCCTCGCCAAAACAAACGTCAATATCATCAACGTCTTCGTTCATCCGACGAGCGATCCGTATAAACGTATCATCTCCTTCCGCGTCCAGACGATGAACCCGCTCCGAATCATCGAACGGTTGAAACGTGAAGGCTATGATGTCCTCGGTCCGGAGATGTCGCGATGAGACCGATTTACATATTTGGCGAAGACGAGACGTCTTATCGCTTCCATGAGGATCATCCGTTCAATCCGTTACGACTGGAATTAACGACATCGCTATTGATTGCAGCCGGAAAACTGTCCAAATCGGAATGTGTATCTCCGCCACTCGCTTCGGTTGAAGCGTTAGCGCTCGTTCACGACTTCGATTACATCGAAGCCGTCCAAGCTGCGGCTGCAGGAGAACTTTCTACGCTGAAAGCGAATAAGTTTGGTCTCGGTACGGAAGACACCCCTATCTTTCCGACGATTCATGAGGGGGCCGCAAGACTTGTCGGAGGGACGATTCATGCGCTCGATCTGGTCGCGAGCGGCAAAGGAGAGCGCGCCTTCCATGTCGGGGGCGGTTTACACCATGGTATGCGGCGCAAAGCATCAGGGTTTTGCGTCTATAACGATGCAGCTGTCGCCATCGCACATGTGAGAAAACAATACGGGTCACGCGTTCTCTATGTCGATACGGATGCGCATCATGGGGACGGCGTCCAATGGCTCTTCTATGACGATGATGATGTGATGACACTGTCGATTCATGAGACGGGACGTTATCTCTTCCCGGGTACCGGAATGGTGACAGAACGAGGTAATGGGAAAGGATACGGCTACAGTTGGAACGTACCGGTCGATGCGTTCACCCAAGATGACTCTTTTTTGACGTGCTATGAGACCGTCTTGCGCGAGGCGTGCGAATGGTTTAAACCCGATATCATCTTGACTCAGAACGGTGCGGATGCCCATGTCTTTGATCCACTCACCCATCTGGCATCAACGATACGGACGTTCGAACAAATCCCGCAGATTGCCTCACGCCTGGCCGATGAATATACAGACGGCCGTCTCGTCGCCCTTGGTGGCGGCGGGTATGACTGGTATCGTGCCGTGCCACGCGCATGGGCTCAAGTGTGGGCTGGATTGACGAGAGAAGCACCCTATTCTGGAGATATTCCGCGCGAGTGGATTGAGCAATGGTCTGGTGTCGCTGGTCAACCGTTACCCACTCGCTGGGACGACTCGCTTTATGCGTTTGATCATATCCCGCGCCGTCAACAAATCGAAGAAAAGAATTGGGAAGTCACAAAACGAGCCTTTTGGCCGTTCATATCAAATGACCGAAAGTCAATTTACCTATAAAAATAAGCCTCCCCTTTCCCTCACATGATGTGACGGATGGGGAGGCCTTTTGATTAATCTTGGCGAAGCGAGTCACGGCGTTCGATTCGGTGAGGAAGCACGACGTTTTTCTCTTCGATTTCTTCCGCGTTCAAAATCTTAGTCAAGAGACGCATCGCGACGGCTCCGATATCGTACATCGGTTGAACGACCGTCGTCAACTTCGGACGAATCATCGTCGCGAGACGCGTGTTATCGTGACCGACGACTTCAAAGTCGTTTGGAACCGAGTAACCTGCATCTTGGATCGCGTGGATGACACCGAGAGCCATCTCATCCGTCCCCGCAAAGATGGCTTTCGGGCAATCATCTCGCTGCAACATTTTTTGCATCGCCTCGAGACCAGACGCATACGTATAATTTCCAAGAATCATATCGTTATCATGGAATGGAAGACCTGCATCTTCAAGCGCGCGACGGTATCCAGCGAATTTCTTCTCGCCATTGATTTGTTGTTCGAGCGGTCCAGTGATAAATCCAACACGATCATGTCCGTGGTTGATCAACATCTGAGTCGCGTCATATGCGGCTTGTTCATAATCGATGTTGACGGCAGGGAGATCATATCCTTGGTTCAACGTCGCTGCGAGAACGATTGGAACCGGTGATTTTTTGAACTCTTCGACGAGGTCTTCATGCAAACGTCCACCCATGAAGATGATGCCGTCCACTTGCTTCCCTAACAACGTATTGAGTAAATGCACTTCCTTGTCACGACTCGAATCCGAGTTACCAAGGATGATGTTGTATTTGTACATCGTCGCCACGTCTTCAATGCCTCGTGCCAAATCAGCAAAGAAGATGTTCGAGATATCCGGTACGATGACACCGACCGTTGTCGTTTTTTTACTCGCAAGTCCACGCGCGACGGCGTTCGGACGATAACCAAGACGGTCAATCGCATCCTGTACTTTCTTGCGTGTTGTCGGTTTGACGTTCGGGTTTCCGTTGACGACACGAGAAACGGTTGCCATTGACACCCCGGCTTCTCGTGCGACATCGTAAATCGTTACGTTGTTACTATTCATAAACTACTCCTCCTACAAGTCCTGATTTTCAAAAAGTTTTCATAAAACATCTTAAAAAAGGAAGACAGGTATCTGTCATCCATTTACCCTGTCTTCATGCGATATAAAACGTTTCCATTTGGAAAGCTTACTTTTTCACCAAATCAAGTCGGGGAAACTGGACGGTGAGTCCTTCCACAAATTGATCGAATTGATCGAAGTCCAATTGTTGTTGCGCATCCGATAATGCAATGGCAGGATTCGGGTGCACTTCTACCATCACACCGTCAGCTCCGATGGCAAGGGCCGCTTTTGCAGCCGGTAACAACAAGTCACGACGACCCGTCGAATGCGTGACGTCTACCATGACAGGTAGATGCGTCTCTTGCTTCAAAATCGGCACAGCCGTGATGTCCAACGTATTACGTGTTGCTCGTTCATACGTTCGAATTCCCCGCTCGCATAAGATGACTTGGCTGTTCCCGCTCGCCATAATGTACTCTGCCGCATAAATGAACTCTTCGATTGTAGCGGATAATCCGCGCTTCAACAAGACCGGTTTGTCTGTCTTCCCGACTTCTTTTAACAAATCGAAGTTCTGCATGTTGCGAGCCCCGACCTGAATGATATCGACATATGGTAACGCCGATTCCACTGCGCCGGGAGTCATGATTTCCGTGATGACTCGTAGGTCGTGTCGGTCAGCTGCTGTCTTCAACAGCTTCAATCCTTCAAAGCCTAAGCCTTGGAAATCGTAAGGAGACGTACGCGGTTTATAAGCACCACCTCGCATCACTTTAACTCCCGATAATGCAAGTTTTTCTGCGACCGCATTCACTTGTTCAAACGATTCAACGGCACACGGTCCCGCAATCAATTGTGGACGCCCGTTTCCGATCGTCACGTCCTTCACGTGGACCAACGTGTCTTCCGGTTGACGCTTCCGCGAAACGAGAAGCGTTTTATCACGGTCTTCCCCTTGTAATTCAGCAGACGCTTTAAAGACTTCTTTAAAGATATGTTGAAGACGTGACGTTTCAAACGGTCCTTGATTTGAAGCGGCGATAAAATCGAGCATCTCGCGCTCGCGGACGGGATCATAACGTTCGACGCCTTGAAGACGTTTGATTTTTCCAATTTCGACGGCAAGTGTACCACGCCGACTTAGCAAGTCGAGCATTTCATGGTTCAATTCATCCATTTCTCGACGTAATCGATTCAATTGATCTTGTGGACTCATAGTTTCCCTCACATTCTTAAGCCGTTCTTTCCAGATTCCTAATTATATCGAACTTTGTGCGCTTTGTCATAAGGAAACCTTCTACGTCACAAAATCACCAAAAAAGGACCGAATGCATTCGGCCCTTACATGTCATTCATTTTTTTTAAGGTCTTTCTTCAAATCATTGAGTTCTTCTTTCGATTCCTCATCAAGCAACTCATTGACAGGTGCTTCGAGCGAATCGTTTGATTCAGAATCCGATGCGTTCGATGGATTTGCCTCTTCTTCAGCCGCACGGTCCATCTGTTCTTTCACTTCCGATTCCGCTTCCGCGACGAGCTGATCCGCTTTCTCCATCGCCTCTTCAATCGAGAGTTCGTCCTCATCGATCTGTTGCTTTAATTCTGCTGCCTCACGCGCCTTATCTTTTACGATATTGAGGACAGGTGCCGCCTTATCGCTCGCCACTTTAATCCATTCCCCAACGACCGGTTCTGCTTTCTCACGCATTTCTTTCGATTTGACAGTCAGACGTTCTCGCGATGTTGACGTCTTCTCGTCAAGGTACGTTCGAACTTCACGTCCGTTTTTCGGTGATGTTAAGAGGGCAACCGCTGCTCCGACAATCCCTCCGAGGATGACACCCGTCAAAAATCCGCTACTTGATTGATTCTGTTCTGTTGATTGCTTTTGGTCTGTCATGTGTGAGTTCCTCCCCGAAATTTAGTTATTTGATTGTATCGTCCGTTTGAATCAAATCAGGTGATACAGGTGTTTCTGCTTTCTTTTCACGTCGTGTACGGCGACGTGGACGTTCTTTTGAAGCAGATGCTTCCGGCTTGTTCTTCTTGAACAATTCGACCGCAACCGATCCCCATCGGACGGCTTGCGCAATCTGTTCTTTGTTTTCGTCTGCTGCCGAGTGGACAGATGTCGAGACGGTACGAACAGACTCGGTCACCTCGTTCAATGATGTCCCTAACTCATCAAGCGCATGAGCGACGGGTGCGAGCAATTCTGTTTTTTCTTCGACGTTGTCCACGAGACGGTTCGTCTTATGTAAGAGCGCCGTCACTTCCATTGTGATTCCATCGAGCTGGCGTTCTAAATTTTCGGTCGTGTTGGCGACGCTTCCGAGTGTACGGTTTACATTCGACAATACACGCGCCAAGAAGATGACGAGTACGACAAACGCGAGCGCCGCAATCAGGCCAGCGATGCCTCCTAATGTGATCTCCATTCAATCCATTCCTCCTATTCAATCGTTTCTTGTTTCATTATAGCACCATTATGACTGAAAAGATTTGCTACAACCGTTTTCGCCATTGGGTCTGATTATTCCTTTACCCGTTTTTATGTTTTCGATTACACTAAAATAGAAATTCATAAAAATAATTAGGGGTGATCGTGTGAGAGATCCAAGAATTACACAGTTAGCAGACGGTTTAATCAATTATTCCGTCAAGCTACAACCGGGGGAAAAGGTACTGATTGAGAACTTTGGCGTCGAGGAGTCGCTCGTTGAGGCACTCGTCGAAAAAGCATATGAGGCAGGCGGACACCCATTCGTCTTGTTGAAAGAGAGCCGTATCTTACGTAAGTTATATACGGGCGCAAGCCGAGAGCAACTCGAACTCATGGCCGACATCGAGCGTAAACAGATGCAGGCAATGGATGCCTATATCGGCTTACGTGCTGGTGATAACATCAACGAACTCTCTGACGTGCCGAGTGAGCAACAAAAACTCGTCGGTGCCACTCTTGGGAAAATGCATACCGAAGACCGGGTCAAAGGAACTAAATGGGTCGTCCTTCGTTATCCATCTCCATCGATGGCGCAACTTGCTGGAAAATCGACAGAAGCGTTCGAAGACTTCTACTTCAATGTATGTACGCTCGATTACGGAAAGATGGACCGCGCAATGGACGGATTGGTCGAATTGATGAACAAGACGGACCGTGTCACGTTGAAAGGACCAGGAACGGACCTCTCGTTCTCCATAAAAGATATTCCGGCAATCAAGTGCTCGGGTCAAATGAACATTCCAGATGGTGAAGTGTTCACAGCACCGGTAAAAGACTCGGTCAATGGCGTGATCACGTACAATACGCCATCTCCATACCAAGGATTCACATTCGAGAATGTGAAGTTGACGTTCAAAGACGGGAAGATTGTAGATGCGACGGCTAATGATACAGAACGAATCAATGAAGTGTTCAACACAGATGAAGGAGCCCGTTACGTCGGTGAGTTCGCAATCGGTGTGAACCCATACATTCAACATCCGATGAAAGATATCCTCTTCGATGAGAAAATTGACGGCAGCTTCCACTTCACGCCAGGTCAAGCGTATGATGAAGCCTATAACGGCAACAACTCATCTGTCCATTGGGATCTTGTCAACATCCAGCGCCCGGATTACGGTGGCGGCGAAATTTGGTTCGACGATGTACTCATCCGAAAAGACGGACGTTTCGTCATCGATGCCTTGCTTCCGCTTAATCCAGAAAACTTGAAATAACATAAAAATGGTGCGCCTGACAAAGGCGCACCATTTTTATGTTTATAATTTTGTTTTCTTCCCGAGGGCTGCAGACATCATCCAAATTTCTTTTTCGAGTCGTTCGATATGAGAGACGAATGTATCTTCAATCGCCTCATCGCCATCCTCAAATTTCTCCATCGCATCTTGCATCTCTTGACGGATTTGTTTGAAGTCACTGATGATGTCTTTAATCATCTGATCTGTCTCGGCATGACGATCGCCTTCTTTTAACGTCGAATGTTCAAGATACTCTTTCATCGTCGCAAACGGTTCGCCGTCATTCATTAGTAGGCGTTCTGCCACGTCATCATAAAGTTCTGCCACTAGATTATAGAGCTCTTCTAGTTTTTCATGGTACGTGAAGAAGTGCGGTCCACTGATATACCAGTGATAATTATGAAGTTTCACAAACAGTAATCCATAGTTCGCTACTTCTTTGTTCAATGTGTTGAGCGCAACTTGACTAGCCATTCCTAACATCTCCTTTGTCATATTCATCGATACTACTATTACCGAGATTTTGGATGGCTAAACATTAAAAAGAGAGACTTTCGTCTCCCTTCACACTTATGCTTCAAGTTTTACAACTTCTTCATATTCGCGCTGATACGTTTGAATATCACCGGCACCCATGAATAAGAGCACGGCATCGGCATGGTTGCGTAACACGCCTGTACCACCACGTTTTAAAATATGCGCGCCTTCGATTCGTGATTGGAGGTCTTCGATCGTGACCGTTCCTTCCTGCTCACGTGCTGAACCGAAAATATCACATAAATAGACAGTGTCTGCTTCGGCCAATGCCGTCGCAAAATCATCCATGAATGATTTCAAGCGTGTATACGTGTGTGGTTGGAAAATCGCAACGACTTCTCGATTGCCATACTTTTTCCGAGCCGCTTCGACCGTTGCACTGATTTCCCGCGGATGATGCGCGTAGTCATCGACAAGCACTTGGTCGTTTAACGTCGATTCACTGAATCGGCGTTTTACACCATTGAACGTCTCAAGACGTTCTTTCACCAATTCTTTCGGCAAGTTCTCGTAGTCGCATGTCGCAATGACAGCGAGCGCGTTCAACACGCTGTGGTCTCCATATCCAGGAATTCGGAACGTTCCGTAGAAGTCATCACGCAAAAAGACATCAAATGTCGTTCCATTTTCTGTCGATGTGACCTGTTCAGCACGGAAATCATTGTGCGCCCCGAAACCATAATAGACGAGCGGCACGTTGGCTTGAATCTGTTGAAGATTTTCGTCATCGCCACAAGCAATGATTCCTTTCTTCACTTGTTTCGCCATTTCTTGGAAAGCGTCAATGACGTCATCAAGTCCAGAGAAATAGTCCGAATGGTCAAAGTCGATATTCGTCATAATCGCGTAGTCTGGACGGTAGTATAAGAAATGACGCTTGTACTCACAAGCTTCGAAGACGAAGTTTTTCGAATCCGCCACTCCTTCTCCCGTGCCATCGCCGATTAAGAACGATGTCGGTTCGATTCCACGCATGACGTGTGCAAGCAATCCCGTCGTTGACGTCTTCCCGTGTGACCCAGTGATGGCGACACTCGTGTAATGGTTCGCGAGTTCACCTAAAAACTCGTAATACTTATAAATCGTCAATCCGAGTTCACGTGCACGCACGATTTCTGGATGATCATCACTGAACGCGTTTCCTTGCACAACGATTTGGTCTTCCGAAATATTTTCAGGATCGAATGGCAAAATTTCAATCCCTTTACGGTTCAATGCTTCTTCTGTAAAAAATGCTTTTTCAACGTCCGATCCACGGACCTCATTGTTCATATCAAATAAAATTTGAGCTAAAGGACTCATGCCCGTTCCTTTAATTCCGACGAAGTGATAACGGTTCATCTGTAAATAGCCCCCCTAATTCATTGCGGCTCGTCAAAATGCGACAAACCTTTGTCATTATAGCAAAACTCACAGAGTCGTGCTATTACAGATTATTGTTTTTTTGCGCAAGTCGTCGGCTGCGGTACATCGCCATGCGATCTTTTGGCGTCATCATCACATTTACAGGCGGTTGATCCGCTTTAAATGATACTTGAACCGCTGATGTCAAATCTGTGGCAGATGGCACTTCTTGCTGTTCAGATGGTGTTTGTAATCTTTCTGCAATCTGCTCAAGCGACGAACCGATTTGTTCCGCCGATTCGTCAATATCTAGGTCAGTATGAGGAGTGGCATCTTGATGAGCCTCTACGACCGTCTCCTTTTTTGAACGGGATAAATCCGTTGATTGCATAAAAACAGATGAAAAGCCATTATCTAGAATCGAAACTTCACCAAGAATCGGTTTTTCTTCCATTTCCATTTCCTCGGAAATCAGCTCGTTGGACTCTTTGCTCCATTCAGGTTCAGAGACGGGTTCAGTAGATGACTCTTGGATTGGCTCTTCCGTCGTAGAATGAGTAGATGCCATCTTTGAATCATACGCATCTCTCGTTTCAGGAGAGTGTTCGACCGGAAGGACAATCTTTGGTTTCGGACGAGCATATCCATAAATCGGTGACGGGACGTCTGACGGAATAAATTCCTCGGTTACCTCTACCTTTGGCGGAGGGGAACCTTTTTGTCCTTCTTTCGACAGTTCTCGTTTGATTCGCTCTGCTTGTTGCTTCAGTGAACGTTCATATGCATCCATACTTGATTCCTCGCTTTTTCACTCAATCCATATTTAACAAAAAATCGGTCGAATTTAGCGACCGATTTTAAATGCTGTACCTACTTCATATTCGTCATCTAATACTAAAATCCCTTTTTCTTGCGGGGCGTTCGGAAGGTTTAATTCACGGGCAGAACAAATCATCCCGTGTGAACTTTCACCACGGAGTGCAGACGGACGGATAATCAAACCAGTCGGCATCACCGCACCCGGTTTTGCGACAACGACTTTTTGCCCTGTTGCCACATTCGGTGCGCCACATACTATTTGAACAGTCCCTTGGTCGATTTGAACTTGACAGATTGACAGTTTGTCAGCGTCCGGGTGTTTTACTGCGCTTTCAACATACCCGACGACAAACTTCGGCGTCACGTCAACCCATGAAAAGTCCTCTTCAATCCCGTTATCATTTAAGATAGATTGCAACTGTTCCACTAATTCGACTGTCAACTCAACAGGACCATTCCATCCTGTCACATCAACATGTTGACTTGCTTGAAACAGGTTGTACCCGTTCACTTTTCCGTCTGCCGACTTGACGATTGCCACGTCTCCCGTCCGCTCGACAGATTGATGATGTCGTTCTCCTTCTTTTAACAACACCATGAGTACATCACCGATTCCTTCTCGGTTATAAAACACATTCATTTGCATACGTTCCTACGTCCCTTCTTTCAAACTCATCTCACTTATTTTATCAGATTATGTGTTCGATGGCGGGGTCTTTTTTCCGACAATGAAAATCGGTTCAAGTTCCCCCGCCACATAGTGAAAGGCGAGTGCAGTGACGGGAATTCGACCATTTGTGAAGAAATCAAACATCAGTTGCTGCATCGCATCATATCCTTGGTCATTTCGAATGTCCGCAACGATCATCACATCCTGATGCGGGACACCGACGAGCATATCCCCTTCAATCCGTCGTTCCATCAGCCGAAGAAACTCGTCATTTAACACACGAGATGCCTCGTAGCCATCACGAGTTGATAAGAAGTAGAATGGGTTTCCAGCCACTTCGTCTTGTTTCATCTCGGTCGGTAGTTTTTTCACATTCTCACGGGCGATTCGCTCGATGCGGTCGAGCGTCATTTCATCCGAAAGGTGGCGTTCTTCAATCAACCGATATCCGTTTCCACGGTCCAGCGCATAAAAAATCGCGGTCTCGGCCGTGTGCGGGGTGAATGCAAGTGCTTCTCCATTTTTTGTCGTCTTCGAGAAAGAGTTCGAACGAATGACCGGATAGATGGCATCTTCATTTCCGGTGAGGGAGATTTGATCATCCGCCTTCATCGCTGATTCGATATACTCGATGACTTCATCGACGGCAACCGTACCGCGTGTCTTAGCCTTTGCCACAATCGGCGCAAGGCGGATATTGACCCCAAAACGGTCAGATTTCCGCTCGACGCGCAGTACCTCATTCTCACGGTCGTAAGAAGTACGGTATTCTTCATTAAAATGCGATTCTAGATAACGTCTTAACTCATTCCGTTCCATAAAGGCTCACCCTAATCCGTTCAAGAAAGCTTCAACCTGTTCCGGCGTCTTCCGTTCACGACCGACGTAGCGATCAACCTCATTGCCATTTTCAAACGCAACAAAGCTTGGGATGCCAAAAATATCAAGTTCTTGCGCAAGTTCCATGAACTCGTCACGATCGACGTAATAGAACGTCCATGCTTCAAATTTCTTCTCGATTTCCGGCATGAATGGGTCAAGGAATCGGCAATCTCCACACCATGTCGCCGAAAACATAAGGACACTTTTCGCTTCTTTTGCTTCGATATATTCTGCCATTGTTGATAGTCGTTTCATGATTATCACTCCTGTTCGTTTTTTCCTCACTTATAATAGCATAAGTCAAGTCACACATTCTGCTCTGCTGTTTGTTATAATCAAAGCCGAAACTAGTTGAAACAGGTGAAGCTGAATGAAATTAACACGCGAAACGTTAAACCCTGAAATGAAGCACCCTCTTGAACAGATGGTCGGTGTATTTGGAATGCTTGCCATTTTGCGATACGGCTACTTGTTTATTGACACTGATAAAACGAGACTAGAGATCTTGATTTGGCTCGTTGTCGGTTTCGCCGTCATTTATGTGCTCGAAAAATATCTCAAGAAATTGGCACGTCACTTGCCCATCGTTCGAAAGCGTTTCTTGATCCCCATTTACGTGATTGTGCTCATGTTATTCTTAATCAGTTTCCGAGTCCCTCGTGAGACGGTTGAGTCCGTGAAAATGTGGTTCGGAATTGGATGAAAAAGAGCAACGTTCCTCGAAACGTTGCTCTTCATTAATAATCAATTTTTAAATCATTCGGTTGAATCCGACCGGTTCTTCGCAAGACTACGTATACCGCGTAACTCAATAAGGCTGGTCCAATTATGAGGAAACCAAAGACGACGAGAAAGGTATACCAGCTAAAGCCCATCGTTTCAAGCATGACAATCGGGCCGACGAGCCCACTTGTTCCCATGCCTGCCCCCGCAGCGACACTTTCCAGTTCAAACAACAGAATCGCGATTGGAGCCAATACAGCCCCGGCCATTGTTGGCGGAAGAAGAATCCAAGGGTTTTTCACAATGTTCCCGACTTGAAGCATCGAGGTGCCGATTCCTTGAGCAATCGCCCCACCGACCCCATTATCACGATAACTCGTGATGGCAAACCCAATCATCTGAGCCGCGCAACCGACAGTCGCTGCTCCAGCGGCAATTCCGTTCAAACCGAGCATCAATGCGATGGCAGCACTTGAAATCGGTGCCGTTAACGCAAGTCCCATCAATGTCGCGACGACCACTCCCATGAACAACGGCTGTTGCTCCGTGCCCCATTCAATCCAACCACCGAGTTGCGTCATAAATAAGCCGACATACTTGCCGATATACGTCGCAGTGAGGTAGCCTACGGCAATCGTTGTGAACGGCGTCACTAAAATATCTAGTTTCGTCGATTTAGAGACAAGTTTTGAGACTTCGACCGCAAGAATCGTCGCAACGTAACTTCCTGCCGGTCCGAACTCATATCCAAACGCCCCGATAACGAGCGCGGAAAACAAAATGAGCGGCGGCGCCTCTAACGCATAGGCGATGGCAATCCCGATTGCCGGTCCGGTCAAACTCATGGCGACATCCCCGATTTGAATCAACGTGGCACTCATCCCTGTGAATGTCGTTCCTTCGAGCTGACCTCCGATCGTTTTTATGATCAGACCGATGATTAACGTACTAAACAAACCAAGTGCCATATAACTTAGCGCCGTCACAAAATAAAGCGACGGGCTCAATGAGATTCCTTTTTTCTTGAACATAACATATCCTCCTTACACTTATACAGGTGTCTTGTCATGAGTAACATACATGTATAAACACCTTTATCAGTATAAGACGTTTTCATGAAATAGCAAGAACATCCATAAAAAACCGTCCACTCATCTTTCGAGTGAACGGAATGTTTGATTTACAGAGACGGACGTAGCGTTTCAAGTGTCGAACGATCAAGCCGCTTGACCAACGCTTTGAGCAACGCTTTCGCTGCATCGTAGTCATCCGTATGAAGAATCGAGGCGTGTGTATGGATATAACGAGATGCGACGCCAATGACGGCTGTCGGTACCCCTTCTCCGCTCATGTGAACGCGCCCCGCATCGGTACCGCCTGGTGAGACGAAATATTGTGTCTTGATGTTTTCGTCTGAAGCCGTATCGAGTAAGAAATCACGCATTTCAGGAGACATGACCATGACGCGATCTAAAATTCGGATCAATGCTCCCTCACCGAGCTGACCGAACTCCGTTTTACTTCCTGAAGCATCATTGGCCGGTGAAGCATCGAGTACGAGTGCCACATCTGGCTGAATCAATTCAGATGCTGTCTGCGCTCCACGTAATCCGACTTCTTCTTGTACGGTAGCACCCGAGAACAAGATGTTTGGATGATCCGCTTTTGTCGTTTCCTCCAACAATTCGATTGCAAGACCGACGCCATAACGATTGTCCCAAGCTTTGGCCATAATCTTTTTCGGGTGATGAAGTGGGGTAAATGCGCTCGATGGAACAGCAGGGACCCCCGGACGTACACCCCATGACTCTGCTTCTTCTTTCGAATCTGCTCCGATATCGATAAACATCTGCTTGATGTCCATCGGTTTACTCATTGCATCTGGACCTAACAAATGAGGCGGTGTCGAAGCGACGACACCGGGAATTTTACCGTTCGACGTGATGATGTCGAAACGTTGCGCCATGAGCACTTGGCTCCACCAGCCACCGAGTGGTTGTATGTAAAGCATGCCGTTCTCGGTAATCCGTGTCACCATAAAAGCGACCTCATCCATATGTCCGGCTACCATGACTTTCGGTCCCGACTCGTCTCCGACACGTTTTCCAAAAATTGATCCGATGCCATCCGTGACAATTTCATCTGAATGGGGTTCAATTCGTCCACGTACAAATTGACGAACTTCAGACTCGAACCCAGGAGCTCCCGGGAGTTCTGTTAGCGTCTTAAATAAATCTCTCGTCTTCTGATCCATCTTTCATCATCCTTTCCTAACCGTTCTTGTCTCATTATATACAAAAGTTTTGACAGGATGCGAATGCTTTTCATTCCATTCGGGTACAGGTTTTGGTACGATGTACATGATAGCCATAGTTCAAGGGGAGGTAGTCATATGAAAAAAAGGTATTGGTTTATTGGAATCGGGGTTGCCGTCATTGCCGCACTTATGACGAAAAAAGCTTTAGATGAACGTAGCTTATCTGCAGAAAACGCCTTAGAGTACACGAAGCGTGCTTTCTCAGCAAAAGGTCATGTCCAAGGGGCATGGATTTCTGCATCACCGGAGATTTACACATACGACGGTCGTGAATACGACGTCTACAAAGGTGGCATCTCGGTTCTTGAGAACGATGAAGAGAAAACATATGAGTTTACAGTCGACTCTGAGACTGGCGCATTACTCGAATATGCATGACACGAAACCGACGAATGATTCGTCGGTTTTTTTGTTTAGTTCCCTCGAAAGAGTGGAAAATTGAAATTGGTAGTTTTCAATTTAATAAAGGAGTGATCTCGCGTGAAGAAGCTAATCGGTGAAGCAAGTGAACTCGTATCGCAAATGGTTGAAGGGATGGTCCATGCCCATCCTGAAATGTATGGTCGCGTCGACGGTGTGAATGTCATCTGTCGGGCTGACGGAGCGAAGTCTGGAAAAGTCGGTCTCGTATCTGGAGGCGGTAGTGGTCACGAGCCGGCCCACGCTGGATATGTCGGGGACGGTATGCTCGATGCGGCAGTATGTGGGGAAGTGTTCACCTCTCCTACTCCGGACATGGTACTTGAAGGAATCAAAGCAGCTGACGGCGGAAACGGCGTTCTTTTGATTGTGAAAAACTATTCCGGCGACGTGATGAACTTTGAGCTCGCCGCAGAACTGGCCGAAGGTGATGGCATCAAAGTCGACCACGTCGTCGTCGCCGATGATGTCGCCATTTCGAACAAAGAAGATCGACGCGGGGTTGCCGGAACGGTCTTTGTTCACAAAATTGCCGGAGCCGCTGCAGCTAGTGGCAAATCACTTGAAGAAGTCAAATCCATCGCCGAAAAAGTAGCTTCACACGTTCGCTCCATAGGGATGGCCGTGGAACCTTGTTACATGCCTGTCAGTGGTAAACCAGGTTTCGACTTGAACGAGGAAGAGATGGAAATCGGCATCGGGATTCACGGGGAACGTGGTGTCGAGCGGAAACCGACGAGTGATGTCGACCAAATCGTCGACGACCTCCTCAGTCACTTGAAAAAAGAAGTCGAGCCAGGAGAAGTTGCCGTCATGGTGAACGGAATGGGTGGAACGCCGTTGTCTGAGTTATATGTGACCTATCACTTCGTTGCCGAAAAACTGGAAGCTGCTGGGTATACCCTTAAACGGAAGTATGTCGGCAACTACATGACTTCACTCGAGATGCATGGGTTCTCCATCACGTTGCTCCCTCTCGATGATGAGATGACGACGTATCTCGACGCTCCTTCGGCAGCACTTGGATTCAAAATTTAATAAATGAGGTGTTTGGTTTATGTTGACGATTGATCGGATGAAGCAGGCGTTACGTGACGCACAAGTTGGCATCGAAGAACAAAAGGATACGTTGACCGATTTAGACCGGGCCATCGGCGACGGAGACCATGGGATCAACATGTCTCGTGGTTTTGATGCGGTCTCTACTATTCTAGATGAGGATTATGACTCTCTTGGAGCACTTAGTAAAAAGGTCGGGATGACCCTCATGTCGAAAGTCGGAGGCGCGGCCGGACCTTTATACGGTTCAGCTTTCGTGAAGATGGCAACCAAATTCGGGGATGCGACCGAAGCGGACTTTGGCTTACTCAAGGAGGCGCTCCAGGAAGGTTCGAATTCCATCAAAGCACGAGGGAAATCGGAAGTCGGCCAAAAAACGATGGTCGACGTCTGGGACCCGTTCCTCGAGCAAGTCCAACAAGGGGAAGATTATAAACAGAAGTTGGACGAGCTTGTCCAAAAAACAGAGGATATGGTGGCCACGAAAGGAAGAGCCTCTTACTTCGGAGAAAACTCTCGCGGAACCGTCGACCCGGGTGCCCTTTCTAGCTCAATCCTTTTGGCCGCGATTATGAAGGAGGTCGATTGACATCGTTGAATTGATCATCGTCTCGCACAGCGCAAAAATTGCGGAAGGCATCCAAGATTTGATGAAGGAAATGGCACCGTCCGTGCCCATTCATCTAGCTGGTGGCCTTGAGGATGGCGCTATCGGAACGGACGTGAATCGCATCTTATCGGCACTCGACCAGGTCGAAGGAGAGGCACTTCTCCTCAGTGATATCGGGTCGGCGACGATGAATGCGGAACTCGCCATCGACATGTACGAAGGTGACAAACATGTCGAATTTTTTGACGGTCCCATTGTCGAGAGTGCCTTCATCGCCTCCGTTTCTTCAGGAAATGGGATGTCACTAACTGATATCGTCGAACAGTTAAAACAACAGTAAAAAGTACCCCGTTCTCTTGAACGGGGTACTTTCATGTCTTATCTTGGGTTGTCATTCTTTTCATATACGGCATTCATATATGAACTTGTTGAATAGAAACGTGGTACAACCAAGAACAAAATGAGTGCCGGAATCGCAATCATTAGAAGCAAGACCAATACCGGTAACCAATAGACGATCTGTTGACCGAGCATGTCGATGTTCGCATCTGCAAACTCTGAGGCCCCTTCTACTTCTACGAGGTCCGCTGATGTAAGAATCTTGTTGTCTGTCGCATCAAAGTAATGATACTCGGTTTTACGTGTGATGAAGATCCCATCACGAATCGTATCGAGCTCTACGACAGCAGCGATGACTTCGTTGCCGTTTGAATGGCGAAGCGTCTCTTCTTTGATGATTTCAGCCGTTCCTTCTTTATAGTCGTAATGCGTTGCTTTCAAATCCTCTTCGAGAGCGTCTAAGAACGCTTCGTTCGCTGAGGTATTCATTGGTGCGATTGTTAGAATGAAGATTACTGCAAGCAGGCTTGCCCATGCTTTTTTCAACATCCCCATGTTCCCCCTTCTCTTATTCCAGTTTAGCGTCATTCCTATTGTACCAAGAAGAAAGAAAAAAGTGTGAAGAAAATACTATTAAAATAAGAAAAAAGCGTGTCAATTTTTCGGACGGAAGACGGCTTCCATTCGGTAAATCGGCTGACCGAGCGCACTGAAGCGCTCTTCATACTCTGTTCGAATATTATCTTCTGGTTCATTGACATGTAAATCTAGTGAAATTTCTGTGAAGAACATCCCGTATTGACTCATGCTCTGAAGCGAATATTCAAACAATCCACGGTTGTCCGTCTTGAAATGAATCTCTCCAGCTTTCGGAAGAATCGCCTCATATGTCGCTAAAAACGTCTTATATGTCAAGCGACGTTTCGCATGTCGTGTCTTTGGCCACGGATCGGAGAAGTTTAAGTAGACGCGATCGACTTCTCCCGCTTCGAAATAGTCGACGAGTCGTTTCGCATCGACCGTCAACACTCTCACGTTCGGCATCGGGGTTTCGACTAATTTTTGTACGATAGAGACGGCTACACTCTCAAACAACTCGATCGCAATAAAGTTCACATCCGGGTGTTGTTGCGCCATCCCTAAAATAAATTGTCCTTTTCCTGAGCCGACCTCGATAAAGAGCGGGTGGTCATTCCCGAATTCAGTGCTCCAGTTACCTTTCAACTGTTCAGGATGTTGAATAAATACATGTTCTTGAGCTTCCATATATTCTTTTGCCCAAGGCTTATGTCGTAAACGCATGAAAATCCTACCTTTCGTTCATCAAATGTTCAAGTTTAATGGGAATATGCACGTTACGGACGAGCAGTCCTCTTGCGATTATACACGAAATCATAGTTTAATGAACGTGAATCATCCTTCACAAGGAGGTTAAATACGATGAGTACTTTAGATCAGTTTCTTATTTTTTATGCAGCTCCACTGACGTTTTTCGCTGGTGTCATCGCCACGTTCGTTTGGGCTTACTTTATGAATCCAGATGACATTTAACACATTCAAAAAGGGGTGGCGAACAGCCATCCCTTTTAATTGATTCGTTCGTACGCCTCATCCATCAGCTCGCGTAGTACATGAAATCCTTCAGTTCGCGCCGAGTCATTCTCTTCCCCATAGATTGTCAAAATCGTTTGGGCGATCGCATACCAATGCATTCGATTATGGAGCTCACTCGAAACACGTACCCCGTAATGCGAGAACCAGCGCTCCCACTCCACTTCATCCATATAGCTATAGACAACCATCGCCAAATCGAACGCGCGGTCTGCAATGATTGCGTCATCCCAATCCGTCAAGTAGAGTAGGCCGCTCTCATCCTCAATCCAATTATTATGGTTTAGGTCAGAATGACAGACGACAAATTCTTGCTCGTCGACTTTTGGCAAATGGTGCTTAAGCCATTGTACGGCTTCTCCGATGATTCGGTCTGTTTCATCTTGTTCATATGCTTCACACTGACGGAGCAACAAGTGCGGCGTCACCGGTGTGTGGTTCAGCTGTTGCAACATGAATAATAGCTCTTTCGAATTATGAATCTTGCCGAGTTGCGCCGCGACATCAGGTCGCTTCATATCTTCTGGTGAAAGTTCGCGGCCTTCGATAAATTGTTGGGCGCTTAACACGTCCCCGTTAAACATTCGCTTTGTCCAAAGAAGCTTTGGTACGATTCCTTCCGCTGACAAGATTGCCAGAAACGGAGAAGAATTTCGTTTGACAAAAATCTTCTGTTGGCGCGTCGTCGCTACATACGCTTCGCCCGTGATACCTCCGGCTGAAGCGACTGTCCACTCTTTCCCGAGCGCACCGACTATATCTGAATACATATTCATCACGCTCAAATCTTACTTGAATTAAAGAGATACAATCAACATCTTAACACGCGAGAATCGTCATTGACAACGACTCGACTTGAATGTGTGCTGGGTTTCGTGCGAGCGGAACGAGACTTGCCGTTTCTCCTTGAACGTAAACGTTCCATTTCGCATCGCTCTCAAATGAAAGCGAGTCGAACGTACCGTTCACATAGACGCGAACCCGTTGCCACGCATCGTAAGAATGACTGGCCGTCAACTCATAGATAATGACGCCAGGCGGCGATGGGAGAAACGTGAAATGGTCAATGACTTCTTGTCTCGAATCATAGCGGAAACATGTATGGAGTCGCCGTAACTTCAAGAGCGTCTTCACATACTCGATGTCTTTGATCCGTGTGTCACGAAGATCCCAATCAAAATGATTGATGTGATCGGGTGAATTATAACTGTTCTCGACACCATGTTTCGTGCGTCCGAACTCTTGACCGGCATGGATAAACGGGATGCCTTGAGATGTGATGACGACCGCATTGGCAAGACGTTGCATGGCAAGACGAGTCGTCTCATCGACTCCTTCACAAGATAACATTAACTTGTCATAGATCGTATAGTTGTCATGGGCTTCCGCATAATTGATGGAGTAAGCCGGACTCGGGAAACGTCCGACCGTCACGTTCGGAATATGCACGGCTCCGGTGAGACACTCTCGAAGTTCCCACTCTCTCCACTCATTGCCAGAGATGAATCCGCGTTCCCTGTCATTAAACGTTGACCCTTTCAATGCATCTCGAATCATATCGTTGAAGTGTCCGATACGAGGCATGCGTGCAGCATTTTGTGACGTCGCCTTCAACGACTGTCCAAGCGGTGTCGCTAAGTCCCACCCTTCTCCATAGACGAGAATGGAGGGATCCACCTTATCGAGCGCGGCCCGTACTTGATTCATCGTTTCGACATCATGAATCCCCATCAAATCGAAGCGGAACCCATCCACTTGATAGGTTGTTGCGAAATACGTCACGAAGTCGACAATCATACGTCGCATCATATAGCGTTCTGAGGCCGTGTCATTCCCGACACCGGTTCCGTTCGCTATCGTCCCGTCGTGCTCGTATCGAAAATAATAGTATGGTACGAGCGCTTCGAGTGGGGATTGTTCTCGAATATAAATATGATTCATCACGACGTCTGTAACGACTCGAAGACCAGCTTGATGCAATTCAGAGACGAGTGTCGCATATTCGAACACACGACTCATCGGCACATCGGGCCTTGAGGCATAACTTCCTTCAAGCGCGAACCAATGAATCGGGTCGTAGCCCCAGTTGTACGGCATACGCGTCGCCTCATCGACACTTCCAAAATCATGAACAGGAAGCAACTGGACATGGGTCACGCCAAGTTCTTTTAAATAGTCGAGTCCGGCACTATTGCCTTCTTTCGTCCGAACTCCTTTTTCAGACACCCCACCGTACAGCCCTTTCAATTGACTCATCGATGAGGGGTGGCTTGTGAAGTCTCGGATGTGCAACTCATAGATGACGGCATCCGTTGCCTTCCATAAAGGGGGGCGCACGGCTTGTTCGACCTGTTTCTTGACAAATCGCGCCACATCTTGCAATACGCCATACTCACCGTTCAAACTGACGGCTCGCGCATAAGGATCGACGACTTGCCTCGTATCGACCGGTGTTTTCACTTCTAAGCGATAAAACATACCTTGGAACGCTTGTGGTATTTCACCACTCCATTCCCCGCGTGCGCCGCGGTTCATGTGAAATCGCTCAATTTCTCTGTGATTCGTATCATCATGCACTGTAATCCACATGGATAAAGCAACCGGAGACCATACCGTCACTTCCATTCCGTGCGGCGTAAACGATACGCCGAGTGGACCATCATATGAGAAACGCCGTTCGAATTCCTCTGAACGGACGATTTCTCTTGGTACGACAACCGTCGTCTTTTGACCCGGGTGGCAGACGGTGTATAACGTTTCTAAAGAGATTGGTTCCTTTAAACGAAGGATTTGTTCGACCTTTCCGGATTCCGTCACAAACTGTTGCTCGACGAGGTAGTCGACCGGGCGTCCATTCTGTTCGATTTGTACTGGAACGGATTCATATTCGCGCACAATCTCAAGTTGTATGGTCTCAAATGATACGAAAGACGCGCTCTCGATGGTCACATGTGAGGCGGTCTTTTGATCTGGTGTGTGATGCATATGCGTCCCTTCCTCTCAATCACTGATCCATGAATTGACGAAACGGTAACTTGGCAGTCACTTCTAATACGGTGGCAACGTCACGAATCTGCTGTGCTTTTACAATCGGTGCACGTCCGTTCACTTGTTTCATCCATTCCGTATATTCGTTACGACCGACATATTGGGTCGATCGAACAGTTGGAACGTTATCAAAATATCCATTTGTCGCAATGACGACTTTTTGTAGCACACCCGCATAATGCGGTAGAACTTGACGAATCAGTTCCTCTGTCCGTGTCAATGCGATCAACGGGTTCACTACACGGGTATTTTCCCCTTTCAGCGGTTGATGAACCCATGTCTTCTCTTTCGATATGTGATAGATACTTCGATCGCCTTCAAGCCATTCTATGATATACAGATGCGTCGGTCCGATGATGAGGTGGCTCAACTCAACCGTTGCACCATTCCATTCGATGACCGGTCGATACAAGAAAAAGTGTCGTTCGTTCCAATCGGTACGCATCACACGATAGGCGAAGTCACGAATAAACGCCAGATGTGGTAAATCCGTCTCAAGCACCCCTTCACAAGCGAATTGAAGCTTTTGGATATGCCGGCGCTCCCTTAACAGCTTTTGATATTGCGATTCAGAGAGCGGCTTTGGCTCTAATTCAATTCGCTCCGTCTTCGCCCAAAACTTCCACCACGGTCTTTCGATTTCGAGCACTTCGACCGGATTCAAGCGATTGTTTTCATGAAGGCGCTGTAGGCGTGCCGTATCGGATTCCACATACTCCAAATAACGATTATATTGATCTAATACATCACGTTCATATTTTGAGATTACGTCAAAAATTTTAACCGGGATTGCCATATATCCTCCTCTGGCCGTCTTAGCGGAAATACGTCTACTGCTCGATAGGCAGGTGTATGAGTCGGCTGTACTTCATATAAAATTAATTCTTCTACTGATTCCGTCGCGTGAAATTCAGGGGGGACGTATGGGACACGCTCCCCTTCGCCCCATTTTTTAGCGAGTGTCACGTGAGGGACAAACGACTTCCGGTCCAATCTTGGAATCACATCAACTAGTTCATGGCGGAGGGAATGCGCCAACCGTTGAAGGGGCTCGGAGGCATCCGGAACGATGGTTAGAACGCGGGGCCGATCTGGTCGCCCAAAATGGTCGATGGCTCGAAACTCCAACGTGAACGGCAGAGTCTCCTCACAGATTCTACGCGTGATTTCTTTTACTTCGTCTAATTCATCCCCATCCACGCTTCCTAAAAATTGTATCGTCATATGAAACTCTTCAGGCCGATAGATTCGGCGATAGGAGTAATAAGGTAAGATGGTTTGCTGTACGTCAACCAGTTCCGTTGATTCAATGGGAATCGCGATAAAGTAATGCGTACTCATCTCATTCATCCTTTCAACGTGCGACGTGACATTCCTATCCAAATCAACGCTCCAATTGCCGTGACGATGGTATACATCCAAAACACGCCTAAAATATCGTCAAGTTCAATGATCTTACCACTGAGCATATTAAATCCAGCTGTCGCGAGCCCAGACGTCAATGCCATATATACCCCGATGGCCGTCGAGGAAACTTGTCGATCGACGAGCGTCCGGACGAATTGAAGCGCGACGGGAATCAAGAGACCGACGACGAGACCTTGTGCGATCGCGAGAAGCCATACGACCCAAATCGGTGGTTCTAACGCAAGCACCCCGTTCCGAACTGCCGAGATGATGGCGGCCCCAACAAGAACGCTGACGCTTCCGTAGCGCTCCATAAGCTGAGAAGCCACTTTCATAAACGGGATTTCGAATAACACTGCCACGAGGAATAATGTTCCGACGAGCGTCGTCGAACCACCGCTATTCGTCACGTACAGACCGAAATAATAGTTATTCGCATAAATCGGTCCGAAGACGAGCATCCCCCCACATAAGAAGAACACAAAGGGTTTGTTCCAAACAGCCGTCCATGAGAGAGATGCCAACGTCACATCGCGAGTCGAACTTTTCTCAGGAATCATTCGAACAAATACGCTGCCAAGGAACAGTAAAATCGCACTCAATACGAACGTACTAGCTAGTCCCCACGTGCTATCCGAAATTCGTCCCATCACAAAGACTGCAATGGCGAATCCTGCTGAGCCATAGAGGCGAATCGCACCGTAATCGACTTTCGACCGCGTCGTATAGTCGAGTGTCATCATATCCACTAGCGGGATGTGAGCACATTGGAAAACGGACCAAATCACCATGAGTACGACAATCCAAACGTATGAGGTCGCCACTAAAAACGTGAGAGAAATCAGCGCCGCGCTCAGCATCGCCAAAATCAGCCAGGCCCGGACTCTTCCCGTCCGGTCGGTCAACATCCCCCATAGTGGTTGCACGCCGATGGATAGAATCGGTAAGATGGCCACGATAATCCCGACTTGGCTCGGAGTCAGTCCAAACTTAGTTTGTGAAAAATATAAGGTCATATAAGGGATCAACGCCCCTTGCGCGAAGAAAATCGCGACGTACACAGACTGAAACAATTTCTTTTGCGAATCCAATGATAACTTCCTTCCTAAAGGACAGAGAGCCGACTATACCAGCCAGCTCTCCTTGTTTCTTATTTAGCGAGCTCGTAAATGGCCTCAGCATAGATTGCCGCGGCACGTAATAAATCTTCTATCTCCATATATTCATCGACCTGATGCGCCACATCTTTAGCTCCTGGGAACAATGCGCCGAACGCGACACCTGCTTCGAGCGAACGTGCATACGTACCGCCTCCGATGGCCATCAAGTTCGCGTGCTCTCCCGTTTGACGCTCGTATACGCCTGCTAGCGTCTTCACGAGTGGGTGATCTTCTGCCACGTGATGAGGCGGCATATGTTGACGGGTCTTCAACTCGAAGCCAAATGACAACGCGATTTCACGTAGGTTTTGTAAACGTTCTTCGAATTTGGCCGTATACGGGTAACGGATGTTGACCGTTGCTGTTCGTTCTTCCTCATTGTATCGGAAGACGCCGCCATTGATCGTCAAGTCGCCCGTCTCATCGCTCGCTTCAATCCCAAGAGAAATTCCACGTGAGTCTGCAAACACGTGACGAACGAGTTCAATGTAGCGTTCCCCTTGAATGTCGAGAGGAAGGTGCAACAGGAACCCAGCCAGCACGTACGCAGCATTGATCCCGTTATCCGGTTCCATCGCGTGCGCCGCTTTACCTTTCATCGTGAACGTATATATGCCACGATCGTATTCACACGTTCCGTCCGCTTCATATTTTTCGAGATAGGCCTCGAACTTTTCCTCGAGTACCTCATCCGTCTTCAATTCGGCTTTCGCGAAGTCCGGCACCATATTCGGACGCTCCCCGCTCGTAAATGACACGAGATGGTAGGCAGAGCCTGGTACACGTTGAATCGGTAATTGAGTCAACACACCGTCATACAATCCTTTTTCAGCATTGATGATCGGGAAATCCGCATCTGGCGCAAATCCGTATGTCGGCATTTGTTCTTGTTTGAAATACTCACGGACACAGCGCCATTCGCTCTCCTCATCGCAACCTGCAATCAAACGGACGCGTTTTGAAAGTGGTAAGCCGAGCTCTTTGACGATTCGTAATCCGTAGTATGCTGCCATAGACGGACCTTTATCATCGTTACTCCCACGCGCCACAATTTTCCCGTCAGTCGTGATGGTCGGATTGAATGCGCCATATGTCCAGCCATCGCCTGCTGGGACGACGTCAAGGTGACATAGAATGCCAACGATTTCCTCACCGTCCCCGTATTCCAAATGTCCCGCGTAACCGCCGACGTCCTTTGTTTTGAATCCATCTCGCTCACCGATTTCAAACATGTAGTCAAGCGCCTGACGAACCTCAGGACCAAACGGCATGTTCGGTGCCGCTTTCGATTCATCGAGCACGCTAGGGATTTGAAGTAATCCTTTCAAATCTTCTAAAAATGCATCTTTACGATTGTCGACTTCCTGTCTCCAATTCATGTTCATCTCCCCTTTTGCGAATGTTCTCTCCCTTACTAGTATATCCAAATGTATGAAAGACGAACATTCATTTAGAAAAGTTTTTTTCGTTCGTGTTTAAGCTTCTTTTCGATGTAAAAAAATAATCTTCATTCGATATTTACGTTCATAATCAAATCTTTACAAACAGATTGTTCGTGCTTTCCACTTGCATTTTTGCTCAAGAGCGGTATACTAAAGGTGTAATTTTAGAAAATAACAATTTTATATTTCATTTTGTCGTCTGTAGGTATGGTTTGTCATTATTCTACACATTGGGAGGTTATCCAATGAAAGGCTCAACAGATCGGATGTTAACGCGCATCAAGTCCATTTATTTGTTCATCAATGAAAGGGAATCCGTTACCACTTCAGAACTAGTAGAAGAGTTCGGCATCACGTCACGCACTGTGCAACGTGATTTGAACGTACTTGAGTACAATAACCTTGTGGAGAGCCCTAGCCGTGGCACGTGGACTTCATCAAAACGTTCACTCAAGACGGCAAATTGAATTGTATATGTATATTCAAGAGACCTGGCTTTCAGGTCTCTTTTTTATGAAAGAAGGTTCTGTGGTTTTAGATTGTATCAATTGTTTAAGATGAGGTGATGATGTGAAAGAAGAAATAATGAAGTACATAGAGGACAATTTCCCAAACCTATCTGGAGATGTCCATCTAAGATTCGAACTTGGCGAACCGTATAAAAACGGAACGGATGAGAGAATAGAGCAAGTTGTAAACAGAGTGACTACATTGTTCGACGAAGTGTTTCAATCTGATGATTACATCTATATCTTTATCAAGGATTGGAACGAAACAGAGGACATCATGTTCGGGAATACCACTCCCGAATATTTGTATGGCTTATTCATGAAACAACAGATTGAAGAAGAAACGTTATTTGAATTAAATGAAGATATTGACGAAATAACAGGGGGAATTATAGAAATCAAACATGAATATAAAGCGAAATTTGTATCCTCGCAGATCAAGTCAATCTCTTACGAGAAAATCCTTAGAGGTATAGGAAATTATGAGCAAGGAAGAGAACCTTCAATTGGACAAGCTGTTTACTTTATTAGCACCGAAAAGAACATCGTGTTTCATATGTACGATGATCGAGGTTGTATCATAAGTTCAAATGAAGTTGAACCACTTGTTCCTTTGTATCATAAATATAACGACTGGTTGGTTGACTCTTGGCGTGATGATTTTGATGCCATTTTTAAAAAGATATAATCGAAAATCAGAGCTTTTTATACAAAAAGAGAATCCGTCCCATCAGACAGATTCTCTCATCTTCTTATGATTGAAGAAACAGTTGAACTTCTTCTTCCGTCAACTCACGATATGCCCCGAGCTCAAGCGTCTCATCGAGTTCTAGCTCCCCAATTTGAACACGCTCCAATCGTTCGACATGTTTGCCGACCGCCGCGACCATTCGTTTCACTTGGTGATATTTCCCCTCAGACAATGTGAGGCGAATGACCCACCGACGTCCGCTCTTGCTCAGTATTTCAAGACGGGCCGGCTTCGTCGTATATCCATCCTCTAACTCGACCCCATTCGCGAACGTCTTGATATCCTCTACTGTCATCTCTCCGTCGACCTCGGCGATATATACTTTGTCGACGTGCTTGCGAGGTGACATGAGCGCATGATTGAATGCGCCATCGTTTGTGATGAGGAGCAGTCCCGTCGTGTCCTTATCGAGACGACCGACCGGGAAGAGGTCATAATGGGTATACTCAGAATCAATCAAGTCGATGACCGTCGTCTCGACTTGATCTTCCGTCGCGCTGATCACACCTTCCGGCTTATTCATCATGAAATAAATGTACGGACGATACTCGACCACTTCCCCGAACACCGTGACTTTCTCTGATGATGGGTCGACGTGCCGTTTTGCATCTTTTACAAGTGCCTCATCGACTCGCACCGCCCCTTGTTTCAGTAGGATTTTCACGTCTTTCCGTGAACCATATCCCATGTTCGCTAACAACTTATCAATCCGCATTACATTTTCCTCCGATATTCAAAGCGTTTCCCTAGTAATTTACCTGCGAGATGGCTCCGCCACCCGAGGTATCCATATACGAGAACGCCGATTGTCACTCCCACGATTGTCGCAAAAATGTCGTTCCCCCAACTCGCCTCATCATTCATTGTAACGAGAAGAGAGAGGAAGACGGCAGCGAACATCGCCCCACCCATCAAGAACATCAAGATGGTGCGACGAAGCAGTTGCTTATACGGGAAGTGGAGCGTTCGTTGAATCATCCATACCATGAGAATAATGGCCACGATGTATCCAGCGATGGTCGCGTACCCGGCTCCGATTCCGCCGAGCCAATAGACGAGCGGTACGTTCAATGCAAGTTTCGTCAACAGTCCCATCGATGTGGCAAAGATGGTGAAGTACTGACGGTTAATCCCTTGGAGAATCGCAGCCGCGACCGAGTAATAGGCCAAGAAGAAGGCACTTGGTGCGTAGTGGAACAAGTATACCCATCCTTCACGGTCACCCGGGAACAAGGTGCCAAACAATGGCTCCGCAAGTGCTACGAGACCAATGACCGCAGGAATCGTTACGAAGAACGAGACTTGGAAAATATGGTTTACTTGATTCCGAACTTTTTGCATGTCCCCCGTCGTGAACGAACGAGTCACAAGCGGGATCGTCGCCATCGATACACTCGCCGCGACAGAGACTGGAATCAACACAATTTTATGGGCGTTCCCGGTCAAAAAGCCATACGCCGACGTTGCTTCAGAAACGGTCGCACCCGTACTGAGCAACGTATTGACCATCGTCAACTGGTCAATCAATTGATAGAGAGGGGTCGATACCCCGACCATCACGATTGGAATCGAATAGCTAAGCAATTCGAGCAACAACGATTTCATCGAGCGGACCGGTGTGCCCGCCGGATTCTCTGTCAGACGATGAATGTCCTTTCGACGTTTCCAATACATGATGAGCACGGCGAAACTACCGATTGCCCCGATGAACGCACTGAACGTCGCAATCGTGACGGCAATGACTTTTAATCCGTTCAATTCAGTCGTTTCAACAGATTGCGTCCCCCCGAGGGCATTAGCAATCGGTTGAATGAAGTTTGAATCCGCAAAGACGAACAAGACGAGCATCGTTCCACTGAGGAGGAACAGGATGCGTACAATCTGTTCGACCACTTGTGAGATTGCCGTCGGTGCCATGTCTTGATGTCCCTGGAAATAACCACGTACCATACTCATCGCCGGGATGAGCAGTAAGGCAAAACTGACGCTTCGTGTCACGAGGGTGAGCGAGTCAATGTATTGCTGATTGTTCTCTGAGTTTCGGACCATCAGTTCGGATAACCATGGTGCCGCAAAAAAGAGTAATAAAAAAGCGACGACACCGGTCGCAAGCATCAGCTTCATCCCTTGTCGGAACAGTCGTTGACTTGTCCCGTATTCTCCTAGTGCATTATATTTTGCGATAAATTTCGAAACGGCAACGGGAATCCCTGCCGTCGAAATGGAGATCATGATCGCATAATACGTATATGCTGCTTGATATAATGTCACTCCGGCAATCCCGACCATCGCTTGGAACGGAAAGGTATACAGTAGTCCTAACATTCGGGAAATCAAGTTTCCCGCTGATAAAAGAAGCGTTCCTTTGACGAAGGAGGCTCTTCCAGAATCTTGTTTGGCGCTTGATGACATGAGGTACCTCCATCTATAAATCAACGATTTCAATGAATTCGGTTTTACAAAACAACCGCTTCTCATTATACTCTTACTGTTACGGATAATAAAGTTACGATAATTTTACTAATCATATAGATGAAGAAATGAGGAGATACCCTATGAAAGATGTCATCGTCATCGGTGGAGGGCCGAGCGGGCTCATGGCAACGTATGCAGCGGCAAAAAGTGGCGCTTCGACCTTGCTGATTGATAAAGGTTCAAAACTTGGTCGGAAATTGGCCATTTCAGGTGGAGGACGTTGTAACGTCACGAACCGAAAGCCAATCGATGAGTTGATTCAGTTCATCCCAGGCAATGGTCGTTTCTTATACAGCGCCCTTGCTCAGTTCGACAATCAATCGATTATCGACCTCTTCACTGGATTCGGGATTCCGCTGAAAGAGGAAGACAATGGGCGCATGTTCCCAGTGACGGATAAGGCACAGGATGTGGTCAACACTTTGCTTCGGGCGATTGAAGACCTCGGCGTCGAGATTCGAAAAAAGGCTGAAGTCAAAACGCTACATTTTAATGAAGAAAACGAGTTTCATGCGGTCGAGTTGATGGACGGTGAGATGCTCGAGGCGAAAGCTTGCGTCGTCGCGGTCGGCGGACAGTCTGTCCCACACACCGGTTCGACCGGAGACGGCTATCCATGGGCACAGAAGGCAGGACACACGATCACCGAACTCTTCCCGACAGAGGTGCCAATCACATTGAATGACTCGTTCATCGGAACGAAACAACTTCAAGGATTATCGTTACGGGACGTCGCTTTGACGGTGCACGGCAAAAAAAGGAAAGCGATCAAGACGCATCAGGGAGACATGATTTTTACCCATTTCGGGATTTCAGGTCCAATCGCGCTCCGTTGCAGTCAGTACACAATCAAAGAACGGAAACGCAGCAAAGAGCAAATCGTCCTCTTGTCACTCGACTTCTTCCCGGACACGTCACGAGATGCGCTCGTTCAGGAACTGTGGAACCAAGTACAGAGCCAACCGAAGCGTGCCGTTAAAAATGTATGGAAAGGCTACATCCCTGAGCGACTTCTTGACTTATTGCTCGAAGAACTCGCATTTGGAGAAGAAGATGCGAGTCAGTTGAAAAAGCAATCCGTCATTGATTTCGCAACACGTTTGAAAATGTTCGAGATGCACGCCGTCGGGACACTCGACTTTGATAAAGCGTTCGTCACAGGTGGCGGCGTTTCGGTTAAAGAAGTTGCGCCACAGACGATGATGTCAAAGAAAGCACCCGGCCTTTTCTTTGCCGGTGAAGTGCTCGACATTCATGGATACACAGGTGGCTACAACATCACGGCCGCTTTCACAACGGGACATTGTGCCGGATCGCACGCAGCTGAACTGGCGACAGAGCGGTAAAGGGTTCGGTCTAACGTATTGGCTACGTACTATTATGCTCACTAACAATCAAAAGGCTTGATCCTGTCTCATTCAGGATCAAGCCTTTTTCACATCCTTTTCGACTTAATTTTCCAATTCCATCACATCTCGATATTTGTATCCTTCTAAAATTTCATGACCTTCTTTGAACGTCCATTCGGGAATCGACAGCTCTGGGTGCGCCGTCAAATAGTCATGGAGCACATCCCTCCCTAGAATATAGTTACTCCAACGTGGCATATCTTTTTGATAATTACCGACTACAAAATCGGTGTGGGACGTTTCATAATCATTCACTCGGCTCGCGATATGTTCCATGGTCGCATCATCGATTGGTGCATACCATGGTGGAATTACCCCTTTGACAATGCGGTCGGCAAACGTATCGGCTTTCCCTTCAATGATGACAGAATCAAGAATTGTATTAAGACGGAACTCAGGTCGATCATAAAGAATCAGATGATGATACTCATGAGCCGTCGAATGGGCTAGCACACCTTTGTCAAAATCTGTATCGAGAAACAAGATGAAGGTATCATTATAGGCTTGGCCGGCCACACCTTCCAACGCTTCACTATCGTAGAAGAATTCAGGATTGTAAGGGGCAACAAACACCATACCCTTCTTTTTAGGAAGGATTTGATTTGAATCTTCGTATGTCGATGCAATAATCTCTTTAATCTCGTCGTGCTGATTGATTAACGTATCCAGTTGCTTCAGCAATTGTTGCTTATGAGGAGTCGGATTTAATAAAAAATTTGTTTTGATGAGGGATGTATCAATCTTTTCTTCCTGTCCGACCTCCCCTATGTAATCTAATACATACTTTTTAAAGTTCTGTTTGTTCTCCTCCGCATCGGTTGTTTCAAGGGATGCATTCAAATATTGTTGGTATTGGGTGTAAAGCGGAACGATTGTCAATTCATTCTCTTCGTTTATTTTTATCGTTTCGATTGAAACATCAGGCTCAGACGTTTTTTCATCATCACTACATGCTGCTAACAGAAGTACTGAACTACAACATAGAATACCGAATAATTTTTTCAGCTGAATGACCTCCATCTCAATAATCAATATTCATCGCTCGCTTGCTTATGTTAAATTATACCATAAATTACTCTTATGACCTTTCCGATACCCTCTAATAACATGATATCGTCACGACCACAACAATAAAAAACGACTCGAACCCTTTCTAATGAGGGCTCAAGCCGTTTATGATTATTCTTTCCCTGCGATTTGACGACGCACTTCTTTTTCGAGCTCCGGCTCCGGTGGCATCCATCCTTCAGGTTTCATAACTTTATTGTCCGACTCGCGTAAAATCGGCTTCCCGTCCGGTCCAAGTTTCGCCATATTGGCACGCTGGACAATTTCAAACAACGGAACGGGATCGAGTCCGAGTTCAACGAAACTGCCCATCACAAAATATAACGCGTCCGTTAACGCATCCCCTTGTCCGACGAGACGTTCCACATCATCCGATGGCGGTGCGTCTTGTAATGATTTTTGGACTGCTTTCTGGAATCCTACTTGGAATTGCTCGATGGCTTGTAAAAACTCTTCTTCCGATTGCGATGATTGATGCAAAAACTCGACGACCGCTTCCTCTGCCGTCCAAACCGAGCGTTTTGTCGCACGATCAAGCGTCAACGGTTGCGGCGATTTTGCTCCTGGATGTCCAAAAGTTTCATGAAATTGTTTCACTTCTTCAAAAAAGTAACGTTTGCTCATCTGTTCTTCCCCCATTGTTAGTCCACAGACACGAATGCATCCAAATCGAATACTTCCGGGTGGACGATTGCAAAGATTTCATTGTCTTGTAAAAACATACCGGTCGAGTCATATACGCGAGGCGTCACCATCTGACCGTTGATGGTCTCTTCTTCCGGATTGACTGTGTAGAGGACGAGCTCTTCTGAGTCGAGCACGTAGATGCGTCCTTGTCGCTCGACAAGGCCGACTCCTTCGAATCGCTCAAACTTCTGTTGGATCGAGGCGCTCATCCCGTCAGCAGACAACGCTTGGCGTGAATCAAGCATCCATTCGGTTTCGGGCTCTTGATTCTCTTCTTCCACTTGTTGTTCGTTCAACTCATTTTCAGGCGCGTCTTCAGATACAGCCGATTCGCTCGAGGCGTCGTCATTCGTCGAGACGTTCTCTGTCGTTGTGTCTTCCGATGATTCTTCTGTTTTTGGAGTAGCCGTGTCAGCATCAGTTGACGCTTCTGATGATTTGTCATCGGCTGGAGTCTTCGGTTCGATCTCCCGTTCTTCGATATAAAGGAGCTCAAGGTCCGGTGTATCCGCCAAGCGATTCATCATGAACAGACGCTTCGATTCCCGGTCATAACCAAGACCAAAGATTCGGTCTTCCGACACGAGTCCTTTGATTTGTTTACGTGGTCTCTCGACCCAGCGTCCTTCTTCTCGCTCGATTGTAATGAGCGTACCGTTCGCTGTGACCGCATACACAAGATCTTCTTCGACCATGCGCATTCCGATAAAATCATCGAGGCGCTGTTTCCCTGAATTCTCAAGTTGAAGCACCGAATTGACGCGCGTTCCGTTTCCACTCACCTCAAAAAATTCAGCTTGTTCGGTTAAGACCAAATATGCCCCGATCGTGTCACTGTAGTACACTTCATCGATTTGACTGATTTGTTCGAGGGCATCGGTCGTATCGATATCTTCATCATCCTGCGCCGCTTCCACGGGTGGAAGGGATGCCGTTTGATGACGCGTTTGAATATCAATTTTTTCAAATGTCGAGGCGACCTGTCGTTGAATCTCTTCATCTGAAAAGACAAAAACATAACAAAGGATCACACCGACCACGACGGCACATAGTGTCGTGTATAGCACATAAGAACGTTTCATGGACATGTCGTCCCCTTCTACTTCAGTATCGCCCTTTAGTGTATCAAAACCGTCCATAAAAGAAAATGACCTCACCAAAAAGAAAAGAATGTGCGACAATGTCACACATTCTTTTTGTTACCCCACTACAATATTGACGAGTTTTCCAGGAACGACAATGACTTTACGAACCGTCTTGCCTTCTGTGAACTCTTGGACACGCTCGTTCCCGAGTGCTTCCGCTTCAAGTGCTTCTTTTGATGCGTCACGAGAGACGTGCATTTTCGCACGGAGTTTCCCGTTCACCTGGATGACGACTTCAATCGTGTCGCTCACAAGTTTTGACTCATCGTATGTCGGCCAAGCCGCATACGTTAACTCTTCCGTCATACCCATCTTCTCCCACAACTCTTCAGACAAGTGCGGCGCGACTGGTGAAAGCATCTTGATGAAGTCGACCATTTGCGATTTCGGCAACGTCTCTTGTTTGTTCGCTTCATTGACGAAGACCATCAACTGCGAGATTGCCGTGTTGAAGCGAAGGGCTTCATAATCCTCCGTGACTTTTTTCACCGTCTGATGATACGTGCGTTCAAAGTCGGCAGTCGGCGCCACGTCTGCGAAGTTCGTCTGATCGAACAAACGCCAGACGCGGTCGAGGAAGCGACGTGCCCCGTCAAGACCATTCGTCGACCATGCGATGGCCGCATCAAGTGGTCCCATGAACATTTCGTAAAGACGGAGTGTATCGGCTCCGTGCGACTTCACGATATCATCCGGGTTGACAACGTTCCCACGAGATTTCGACATCTTCTCGTTGTTCTCACCGAGGATCATTCCTTGGTTGTAGAGTTTTTGGAACGGTTCGCTCGTCGGGACGACACCGATATCAAAGAGTACTTTATGCCAGAAACGTGCGTAGAGCAAGTGAAGAACGGCATGCTCCGTACCCCCGATATACAAGTCGACTGGAAGCCAACGCTTGAGTTTCTCAGGATCCGCAATCATCTCTTCGTTATCTGGATCGATGTAACGGATGTAGTACCAGCAGCTACCTGCCCATTGTGGCATCGTGTTCGTCTCGCGACGACCTTTTTCCCCTGTGACCGGATCTGTATACGTCAACCACTCTTCTGCGTTCGCAAGTGGCGACTCACCTGTACCAGATGGTTTGATTTCATCGATGATCGGAAGTTCGAGCGGAAGTTCTTCGACCGGTACCGTCTTCATCGTTCCGTCTTCCATATGGACGACCGGAATCGGCTCGCCCCAGTAACGTTGACGGCTGAACAACCAGTCACGAAGACGGTATGTCGTCTTCGCACGCCCTGTGCCACTAGCTTCGAGCTCTTCAATGATCGTCTTGATGGCATCGGCTTTATTAAGTCCGTTCAAGCTACCAGAGTTGACGTGCTCACCGTCTTCGACGTAAGCCGCCTCTTCCACGTTTCCACCTTTGACGACTTCACGGATCGGGAGGTCGAACGTTTTCGCAAACTCATAATCGCGCTCATCGTGTGCAGGAACGGCCATGACCGCACCTGTTCCGTATGTCGAGAGAACGTAGTCCGCTGTCCAAATCGGAAGTTTCTCGCCGTTCACCGGGTTGATCGCATAAGCGCCCGTGAAGACACCTGTCTTCTCTTTGGCAAGGTCTGTACGCTCGAGGTCCGTCTTCTTCGAGACTTCCTCAATGTATGCTTCGACTGCCGTCGATTGTTCAGGCGTCGTGATCACTTTAGTGAACGGATGCTCTGGTGCGAGTGTCACGTATGTCGCCCCGTGAAGCGTATCTGGACGTGTTGTGAATACTGTGACGATCTTATCATGACCGTCGACCTTAAAGTCGACCTCGGCACCGACCGATTTGCCGATCCAGTTGCGTTGCATCTCTTTCACGCTCTCAGGCCAATCTAGACCTTCCAAGTCTTCAAGCAAACGCTCTGCGTATTCCGTGATACGAAGCACCCACTGCTTCATCGGGACACGGTAGACAGGGTGGTTCCCACGCTCTGACAAGCCATCGATGACTTCCTCGTTCGCAAGGACCGTACCGAGAGCCGGGCACCAGTTGACCGCAACTTCATCGACGTATGCGAGGCCACGTTCGAAGAGTTGCGTGAAGATCCACTGCGTCCATTTATAGTATTTCGGGTCCGTCGTGCTAATTTCACGGTCCCAATCGTATGAGAATCCGAGTTCTTTCAACTGACGGCGGAACGTCTCGATGTTGCGCGCTGTGAATTCACGCGGGTCGTTCCCTGTGTCGAGTGCATATTGCTCGGCAGGAAGACCGAACGCATCCCAGCCAATCGGGTGAAGGACGTTATATCCTTGCATCCGTTTCATACGAGCGATGATATCCGTCGCCGTGTAACCTTCCGGGTGACCGACGTGAAGACCAGCACCGGATGGGTACGGGAACATATCAAGGACGTAGAAACAATCCTTCTCCGGGTCTTCTGTCGTTTTAAATGCTTCTTTCTCTTCCCAACGCTTTTGCCACTTAGGCTCGATTTCTTGATGTTTAAAATAACTCAACATTCTTCCTCCTCTGCATAATAAAAAGCCTTCCGTCCCCGAAAATGGGACGAAAGGCTTGAAAGCTCTCCGCGGTACCACCCATGTTGCATTGCTGCCACTTGAGACGCCGGTAACGAGGCGTAACCCCGGTTTTCCCTACTCGTTTCAGGAAAACAGCTCCAAGGCGAGTTCACAACATCCGCTTATCGATTCACACCATCCATCGACTCTCTTTGAAACGGAACTTTCGCTACTAGTCCTCTTCAACGCTTGCTATTCATCGTAGTCTATTTTAGCCCATTCTGAAATTCAACGTCAACTTGATTTTTCTGTGACACGAATGTCTTTCATGATGACAAATAGCGTTAAGGCTAACGTAGCAAGTAGTAGAAGCATGCCGAAGACTGCTGTAATGCCGAACATGTCATAGACAAAACCAGACAACGTCGGTCCAATCATCCGACCGACGGATGCTGCGATATTGACGAGCCCTTGGTATTGTCCAGCTTTCCCAGGAGGGGCGAGTTTCGCCGCAATCGTCGGAACCGCCGGCCAGACAAACATCTCCCCGATGGTCATGACGACCATCGCGACCATGAACATCCCGAACCCACCAGCGAATGGGACAATCAAGAACGCGCCGAGGAAAATGGATGCCCCGATGATCAGTTGACGTTTTAAGTCGTCCTCAAACTGTCGTAAGACACGATTGAGCAACGGTTGTGCGAAGACAATCATCGCCCCGTTCACTGTCCAAAGGAGTGAGTATTGACTGATTGTGACACCGAGGTCTTTCGAGTGAACGGCAATCGTCCCTTGCCATTGCACGTACACGAACCAAAGTACCGCATAACCAACGGCGACATACCACATCGACTTCATCGTCGCACTCGAGAGTGTCGTGGCGGCCGCTTCGAGTTGCGACTGAACGACAGGGCGTGCCGGGTTTTTCAAATAACGCAATCCAAACAAGAGCACCACGACAAATAAAACTGACAAGAAGAAGTTCGCATAAAAAATCCACTCGATGTTAAGTCGAGCGATTTGACCACTCATTGCCGTTCCGAGGGCGACCCCCACGTTTTGTGCGACATAAATCGCATTGAACGAACGACGTCCACCTTCAGGCCAAATGAGACCTGCAAACGCATATACGGTCGGAAAGACGAGTCCGCCGGAAAGACCGATCAACCCGAGCCATACGAGATAGCCGAAGAACGTGGCATGAAACAGTAAAAATCCAAGCGAGCTCGCGAGCAAGAGACCGACAGAGATCATCAGCGTCGTCTTCCCACCGATTCGATCGAATAGCGTCCCTCCGATGTAGTTCCCGACAATCGCGAGCGCCGAGTTCACAAGAAGCGCCACCCCGGCAAGCGTCATCGACTCACCTAAAAAATCATGAATATACAGTGTGTTAAACGGCCATAAAAAAGACGCCGCCGTTGTATTGAGCGCCATCGCAATGACTAAAATCCATACCGAAATTGGCATTTTATTGTTCACACCAAGTCCTCCTTTCATTCTTCTATCACATTAAAAAAATCGGCACAAAAAGGCCGAATCGACAAGATTTCCTTATCAAACCTAAACGAACGCCAAGGAAGTGTCAAGAAAAATTACTTATTATGAAGTTTTGTTATTTTTCGTTTGTGATAGGATGAGCAAGGAAGGAGAGATGAACATGAATCCATTTGGTCAAAATCGTTACCATACACTTAATGAGGCGTATCGACGAGAGTACGGGGGCAAGGTGTTTAAAGTGCCACTCGATGGCGGCTTCACATGTCCGAACCGTGACGGACGTGTCTCAAAAGGTGGATGCACGTTCTGTTCGGACGATGGCAGTGGTGATTTCGCGGGAAATGCTTGCGACCCGATTCCCGTTCAATTTGCAGAAGTGAAGGCTCGTCTCCACCGGAAGTGGAAGAGTGCCAAATATATTGCTTATTTCCAAGCGTTCAGTAACACGTACGCACCAGTCGAGCGGTTACGTGAATTGTATGAACCGGCATTAAAAGAGGATGGGGTCGTCGGTCTCTCGATTGCGACACGCCCTGACTGCTTACCGGACGACGTCGTCGCCTATTTAGCAGAGTTGAATGAACGGACGTCCCTTTGGGTGGAGCTCGGTCTTCAGACCATTCATGACACGACCGCTAAAAAGATCAATCGTGGGCACGACTATCAATCGTTTTTGACCGGTCTTGCCAAACTTCGCCGTCACAATATTCGTGTCTGCGTTCATATCATCAATGGTCTCCCAGGTGAGACACCAGAGATGATGCTCGACACGGCACGAGAAGTTGCTAAAATGGACATACAAGGAATCAAGATCCACTTACTTCACGTCTTGAAACACACACCGCTCGCCCGTCAATATGAGAAAGGACTGCTCGACTTGATGGAGGAAGACACATACGTCTCCCTCGTCTGCGATCAACTCGAACGAATCCCTCCCGAGGTGATTATCCATCGTTTGACAGGAGACGGTCCACCCGACCTCTTGATCGGTCCATTATGGAGCCGTCACAAGATGCAGGTGCTTAACAAGATTCGTGCGGAATTGGAGCGCCGGGATTCTTTCCAAGGAAAAAAGAAGGATGAGATCTATGGGATTAATGAGAGTACTACCTTTTGCAAAACAATTACTACATGACCATATCGAGGAAGGTCAGGTCGCCATCGATATGACGGCCGGGAACGGACACGATACGTTGTTTCTAGCGAATGCCGTAGGCGAGACAGGACATGTCTATGCCTTTGATATTCAATCAGAAGCTGTAGCAGCCACAAAGGCGCGGGTTGAAAAATCGGGTGTCAGTAATCGGGTGACCGTGATTCATGATAGTCATGATACGGTCCAAGCGGTCGTTGAAAAGGAAGCGCGGCCGATCACCGCGGCCGTCTTCAACTTAGGGTATTTACCGGGAAGCGACAAATCCATCACGACACACGGAAATACGACGATTGCCGCATTATCCCAACTATTAGACGTCATGGCCGTCGGTGGCGTTATCGTCATCGTGATTTACCACGGACATGAAAGTGGGAAAGTCGAACGAGACGAGGTGCTCCATTATGTAGAGTCCCTCGATCAAAAACAGGCAGGCGTCCTGCGTTATGGATTTATCAACCAAGTCAATCATCCCCCATTCATCGTGGCGATTGAAAAACGTGCATAATAAAAAGGCGGCTCATTAGAGTCGCCTTCTGTCATTCTTGAATCAATTCATAAAACGTCATGAGGGTTTCCGCGAATTTCGTGTTCAATCGTTCGTAACCAAAGTGTGGGAATCCTTCCAATCGCCGGATATACACTTGGTCCCCACCGATTTTCCGACAAACATTCAACGTCAACTTCACGTCCGCGAACTGGTCGTCTGGTGCATAGAAACAGGCGAGCGGAAGGCGTGGCAGATGCTTCTTCTCTTCCTGATGCTCGACGATTTCCTCTTCGATTTCTCGATATTGCGCATACGTGATTTCTCCGAATCGGGATGACTCGTCTCCCCCACCGGTGAATGTCATCATCCCGAGTGGCAAGTCAGGGCGAAAACGGTCGACAGCACTTGCGACGACTTGTTTCAATCCACCGATTTGACGAGTGGCATGCCAATCAAACAATGGGGAGATGTATGTGAGACTCCCGAGTGGCACATCGTACTCCTGCAAAAGGCGATTCGTTAAGAGTGCGCCAAGGCTGAATGCCACGACATGAATCGGTAATTTATATTCCCCTGCCTCGCGCAACGCTCGCTTGATCAGTTGCTTATGGTCACCTGCCGTCAATCCAATCGATTGATCGCGGACGACGATGACTTCGTACTCGTCCTCGAGCCGTCGAATAAAGTTCTCGCTGATCCGTGACGTGAATTGTAACGGATACACGATGACGATGACTCCTTTTCGTGCTTCTTCATTTGCCATACTGCCGTCACCTCGTTTATAGACTACATTCATTGTATCAAAAAAACATCAGCCGCAACTGATGTTTGAATAAAATCCGTCTGGAGGCTTAGCTCGGGTCATATCGTAAATGAATGAGTTCCATCGGACGATCATATACTTCTTCCTGGATACGATTCACTTCTTTGAAAGATTGATGTAAGAGGAAGGCAATCGCTTGATCATTCGAGCTTTCGACGTACACTTCCATCGGTTGTTCTTTTTTCGATTGAAGGTGAGCCAGAAAGGCTGCGCCGTAGCCGTTTCGATGATAATCGGGGTGCAGATAGAGGCGGAGCATCTCCCACATGTCACCGCGATCGATGGCATGACAAAATCCGATGACCTCTTCTTCATATTCGCCAACGATAAAATACTGTTCTCGTGCTTCTTCACTTGAACTGATTGCTCGTACAATCTCTTCTTGCCGATATGCGCGTTCCATCGCTCTCGTTCGATTGGAATCATCCTGTGAAATGGTCGCCAGCGCGATGTTCCGAATCAGCGTCGCATCTTCTGGCACTGCTTCCCTCATGTTCATGACAGCTTCCCCCTTTTGGCCAATCTATTTGTATCATTCCCTATCCCGGTGTTTTTATCCTGCTCCTTCATTTCTTTTTCATGACGATTCATCAGAAAACGTTACGTAGACATTGCTCTAGGGTATAACACAACCAATGCCAATCAAACGAAGGAGTGGAACCACATGGAACCTAGACAAGAACATGACCCGAAAGTAGAACAGACAGCAAACCCGAACCGCCAATTCGATCAATTGGACGGGGGAAGTCCAAAAATCAGTGTCGTGACCGGGATGTTGCTCGGTGCACTCGTCGGTGGTCTACTCGCCTTACTTAGCTCCTCGAACCGGGAGCAGACAAAGCAATCCCTCTCGAATGCGAAATCGTCGGTCGGGGGCATCGTCAACGAAGTGAAACAAGATCCTGCCGGAAAGGCGTCTCAAGTCATTGAACAAGTGAAGTCGGCCTCGACAAAGATTCAAGAAGTCTCTACAGATGTCCAAAACGTATACGAAAAAGTCGTCGGGGAAGTCGATACCGTGAAAGAGGACATCACTAAAATCGTCGAGACGGCTCAAGAGGCCAAGTCGGACTTACAGAACATCGGGGAGAAAGTCGTCGAAGCGAAGGATACGGCGCTTGGACAAGATCCGACAACCGATTCTTCATCCGATTCGAACAAACAGGTACCACCGACAGCATAAAAAAACGACCTTTCCTCGGAAAGGTCGTTTTTGATGATTACGCGAAACGTTTCGCGCCTTCTTCAAGAATGGCTGCTTTATCTGTTTGCTCCCATGGGAGTTCGATGTCTGTACGACCGAAGTGACCGTAAGCTGCCGTTTGTTTGTAGATTGGGCGACGAAGGTCAAGCATCTTGATGATGCCTGCTGGACGGAGATCGAAGTTCTCGCGAACGAGTTCAACGAGTTCCGTTTCGCTCAATTTACCTGTGCCGAACGTATCGACAGCGATTGATACTGGGTGTGCAACACCGATTGCGTATGCAAGTTGAACTTCTGCTTTATCAGCAAGTCCTGCTGCAACGATATTTTTCGCTACATAGCGGGCTGCGTATGCCGCTGAACGGTCAACTTTTGTAGGATCTTTACCAGAGAATGCGCCGCCACCGTGACGAGCGTATCCACCGTACGTATCAACGATGATCTTACGTCCTGTCAAACCTGCATCTCCTTGTGGTCCACCAATTACGAAGCGACCAGTCGGGTTGATGAAGTATTTTGTTTCAGCATCGATGAGTTCAGCCGGAATGACTGCCTCGATGACATGTTTTTTCAAGTCTTCTTGAATTTGCTCAAGTGTGATCTCTTCCGCGTGTTGCGTCGAAATAACGATCGTATCGATGCGAACTGGGTTGTTGTCCTCATCATACTCAACCGTTACTTGCGTCTTCCCGTCCGGACGAAGGTACTCGAGCGTACCGTTCTTACGTACTTCAGCAAGACGACGTGACAACTTGTGTGCCAACGAGATCGGAAGTGGCATGAGTTCAGGTGTCTCGTTTGTCGCATATCCGAACATGAGACCTTGGTCTCCTGCACCGATTGCATCGAGTTCCTCTTCAGTCATCTGACCTTCACGTGCTTCAAGGGCTTGGTCAACACCTTGCGCGATATCTACCGATTGCTCATCAATCGACGTCAAGACCGCACACGTTTCAGCATCGAAGCCATATTTTGCACGCGTGTATCCGATTTCGCGGATTGTTTCACGGACAACTTTCGGGATATCCACGTAAGTTGACGTTGTGATTTCACCAGCTACGAGTACAAGACCTGTTGTGACAGACGTTTCTGCCGCAACACGGGCATTCGGGTCTTCCGCTAAAATGGCATCCAAGATGGAGTCAGAAATCTGATCACAAATTTTGTCTGGATGTCCTTCAGTAACCGACTCTGAAGTAAAAAGTCGACGGTTCAATTTTGACATTCAAAAAACCTCCTATAATAAGGGTATTATGTGGACGGTACTCGTTCCCCTTACGCGTTGCTTTGGGACGGTAATGAAAAAAACCTCCCCCGATGACATACATTGGGAAAGGTTGAATCGTTCTTCCTTACCCTCTTATCGTTCGAAGCTAATGGCTTCGCTTCAGGATAGCACCTTTTCCGCACAAGACTTCATGTCGGACGGTTGCTGGGCTTCGTAGGGCCTTGTTCCCTCCACCGCTCAGAATAAGAGTATCCGTTACGAAAACCATCATATAAATGACACTCGATTATGTCAAGGGAATCAGACGAATTCGTAAAAGTTTTCACTGACTTGCAAAACATTTCTGTTTGTGAATCGTCAAACATTTTTTTATTTCGTTTCTGTTTTTTAACACCTTGTGATAAGAGAATGTGATAAAATGACTTTGTAAGAAAGCGCTTACTTAGAGAGAAGAAACGCTTGTGTTTAATTAGTGTGTCACATATAATTAAAAATGTCATACTGATTAATCGTAATCGCGGAAGTATGCGGATTTCATCCACATCTATTTAGGGGAAAGGTGGGATTCAGGATGGCGACAACGCTCCTGAAAATCGAAGAATTAATTAATGGTGCCTACATGTTACGGAACTTGACGGTTCCAGAGCTGGTGGAAGAAGCCATTCAAAATGGTGAAGGTGTACTGACAAAAGACGGGGCATTATCTGTCAGCACCGGTGCTTTTACTGGACGGTCACCGAAAGACAAATTCGTCGTACAAGATGAAGTCAGCAACAACCTCGTCGATTGGGGTAAAGTGAACCAACCGATCGCAGAAGAGAAGTTTTCAGCACTTCTCGACAAAGTACTCGACCATTTAGAAAAGAAGGATAAGCTGTATTATCTAGAAGCATCTGCTGGTGCAGATGAACACTATACGTTGCCGGTCCGTGCCATCACGGAGTATGCGTGGCACAGTCTGTTCGCTAAACAATTGTTCTTACGCGAATGGCCGACGAAAGGTGCGTTCGACCCGTTCACGGTCATTTATGCACCGAGCTATAAAGCAGACCCTGCCGTCGATGGTACGAACTCTGAGACGTTCATTCTCGTCTCATTCGCCAAGCGCACGATTCTGATCGGGGGAACAGAATACGGTGGCGAAATTAAAAAATCGATCTTCTCCGTCATGAACTTCTTGCTACCCGAGCAGAACGTGTTATCGATGCACTGTTCGGCAAATGTCAATGATACGAATGAAACGGCACTCTTCTTCGGATTGTCGGGCACTGGGAAGACAACGCTCTCGGCTGACCCTGAGCGTCATTTGATTGGAGACGACGAACACGGATGGTCACCGGACGGGGTCTTCAACATCGAAGGCGGTTGTTACGCGAAGACGATCAACTTGTCTCGTGAGAACGAACCGCAAATCTATGATGCGATTCGCTTCGGTTCATTGATTGAAAACGTCGTGTTGAATGAAGATCGTACACCGGACTATAAGAATATTTCCTTGACGGAAAACACGCGTGCGGCATATCCAATCGAGTTCATCGACAATGCGATGCTCCCATCACGCGCCGGTCATCCGAATACGATTGTCTTCTTGACGGCAGATGCCTATGGCGTCTTACCTCCGATCAGCAAACTGACGAAAGAACAGGCGATGTACCACTTCTTGTCGGGTTATACGTCAAAACTTGCTGGTACGGAGCGCGGTGTCACAGAACCACAGGCGACCTTCTCGACTTGCTTCGGTTCACCGTTCCTTCCGCTCGCTCCAGAGCGTTACGCGGATATGCTCGGTAAATTGATCGAGCAACACGACGTGGATGTCTACCTCGTCAACACAGGTTGGACTGGCGGTGCATACGGTGAAGGTTCACGTATGAAACTCGCTTACACGCGTGCGATGGTCAACGCCGCAGTCAACGGTCAACTTCGTGACGTCGAGACGAAGAAACATGACATTTTCAACGTCGAGATTCCAGTAGCCATCGAAGGCGTACCGAGTAACGTGCTCAATCCACGTGACACGTGGAGCGACCCAGCTCGCTACGATGTCGAGGCGAAGGCACTCGCGATGAAGTTCAAAGAGAACTTCACACGGTTCACGAAAGCGAGTGAATCGGTCATCGCAGCCGGTCCACTGGTCATCTAATACGAAAGCACCGACTCATCGAGTCGGTGCTTTTGCTTGTCGTAACATCCATTCCATCGCTTGTTCGGTCGTCTCCCATTTATCCCAAAATGGGAGTTGGTGTCCGAACGGAAGCACCCAAAACTCTGCCTGCTCCCCTAACTTCTCGGCGACTGCCGTCGCATGGCGCAAACGGACCTGCTCGTCATCCGTACCATGGATGATCAGCGTTGGTGCATCCCATTCCTTATAAAGCGGAGAACGTTCTGTATATGCTGTTTCTGCCGATTCGGGGTCTCCCCCCGTCATGCGACGTAACATCTTCCGCATCGAGCGTTGCTCTTCATATGTCCACTCTAGATTGGTCACACCGGCCCATGAGGTGACGGTAGTGACCGGTCGTTCAGATGCGAGAGAGAGTGCCATCATCCCGCCGCGTGAAAAACCGAGCGCATGAATCGGTCGTCCACTCGTTTGGACGCGATCATAGAGTGAGAGCACGTCCTCCAAATCCTCTCCACCGAAGTCTTCTTTTCCCGTGCCCCCGTGATTACCTCGATAAACCGGGGCCACCACATGAAAACCGCGTGCCGCAAACTGCATGAGGCGCGGTAACCGAACGTCCCCGATTCGTGCCGTTCCCCCTCGTAAGTACATCAACACCTGTCCATTCGACCGTTTCGGTTCAATCGAATAGGCGACGACCTCTTCCCCATCATTCGTCGTGTACCATCCACGCGTCACCCGGTAACCGGCGTATGGTGGCAACACGTCGATTCGATCAAACCAGTTGTTGCTCATGGAGCACCCTCATCGTTTCTGGTAAGACACGGTCCTTCATCATAAAGCTGTAACGTGGATTCCGTAGTAGGTTGTCCGGCAAGACATCGATCAAGACGGCCCCATCAGTCTCGTCGACTGCGGGATGATCTTCGAATCGTTCGATTTCCGCAAAATAAATGTTTTTGATGACGGTGTCGCCGCGGCCGAGCACACGATACTGCCCCATGTATCGTAATGTCTTGACGACGCCTCCAGTCTCTTCATATACTTCCCGGATGGCCGCGGCATCCTCATGTTCGCCCGGTTCGACTTTCCCACCTGGGAACTCGAGCCCGCGTTGTTTATGCTTCGTCAATACCCATTTGTCCTTGTAACGGGCGACGACCCAGACGTGGAGCGGCGTGTCTGAGAACGGATAATGGGTGAAGCTTAACTCGACTTGATTATGATAGTAATCCTTGAATGTCTTCATAGTCCATCCCTTTCTTTCCCCTGTCTACTCTCACTTTACCTTGTCTGCACCCAGTTTCAAACAAAAAAATCGGTCCGACGCGCGGACCGATTCGTTTTCTTATTGATTCAAGCGTTTTTCGAGTTCTGCTTTTTGTTCTTCATACCCTGGTTTACCGAGTAGTGCGAACATGTTCGCTTTGTATGCTTCGACGCCTGGCTGGTTGAACGGGTTCACCCCGAGGATGTATCCGCTCATCGCACATGCTTTCTCGAAGAAGTAGAACAAGTAACCGAGGTGGTACGGTGTCATCTCTGGCAATTCGACGACGAGGTTCGGTACGTCGCCATCTGTATGCGCGAGGAGCGTCCCTTCTGTCGCCTTGTCGTTCACGAACTGAATCGTTTCCCCTGCGAGGAAGTTCAAACCATCCAAGTCTTGTGCGTCTTCTGGGACGTTCATTGTGTGACGGACTTCTTTCACACGGATGACTGTCTCGAACAAGTCACGACGACCTTCTTGAATGTATTGACCCATCGAGTGAAGATCAGTCGAGAAGTCGACAGCCGCAGGGAAGATTCCTTTGTTGTCTTTTCCTTCAGATTCTCCGTAAAGCTGTTTCCACCACTCAGACACGTAGTGAAGGGCTGGCTCGTAGTTGACGAGCATCTCAATCGATTTGCCTTTCGCGTAAAGGGCGTTACGTACGACCGCATACTGATACGCTTCGTTCTCAGCCAATTCTGGTGAGCTGTAAGCGTTTTGTGCATCACGCGCCCCTTCCATCAAGGCATCGATATCGATTCCTGCAGCAGCAATCGGGAGAAGTCCGACCGGTGTGAGGACAGAGAAGCGTCCACCGACGTCATCTGGAATAACGAACGTCTCGTATCCTTCTGCGTCCGCGAGCGTCTTGAGGGCGCCACGGGCACGGTCTGTCGTCGCATAGATCCGCTCACGCGCTCCATCTTGACCGTACTTGTCTTCCATGAACTGCTTGAGGACACGGAATGCGATGGCAGGTTCTGTCGTCGTTCCTGATTTCGAGATGACGTTGATTGAGACCTCTTTCCCTTCAAGCACTTGAAGCAATTCTCTCATATACGTTGAAGAGATGTTGTGACCCGCATAGAATACTTGCGGCGCCTTGCGCTCTTCTTTTGACAATACGTTGAAGAACGAATGTTGAAGCATTTCGATCGCTGCACGGGCACCGAGGTAAGATCCTCCGATTCCGACGACGACGAGAACGTCTGAATTCTCGCGAATTCGTTCCGCCGCAGCTTTGATTCGTGCGAACTCATCTTGATCGTATTCGGTCGGAAGGTCGACCCACCCAAGAAAATCACTTCCGGCACCGCTCCGCTCGTGAATCACCGAGTGAAGGGTTTTTACCGTTTCTTGCATTTGGTCGATTTCATGCTTCCCTACGAATGAGAGCGCGTTTGAATAATCGAAACGTACAGTTGACATGTCATTTCCTCCTTTAAATCGCTCGTAAAAGAGCCATACATGACCCATCATAAACGGAAACGCTAGATTCGTTCAATCATTATTGCAAAATAGGCAAGAAATCGCCTTATTTACTGAGTTCGAGAATATGCGCGACATCTTCCCGTTCGAGTGTACGGAAACGACCGAATGCGCCACGTTTCATCGCAGAATCGAGAATCGCATCGAATGTCGACTCATCGATCTCATAGTCACGAAGCGAGTTCGGTGCACCGAGTTGGTCGAAGAATGCACGTACAGCTTGGATCGTACGTTTCCCTGTTTCCAAATCGTTCTCGCCAGGCTCCACATCGAACACTTCCGTACCGAGTCGAGCAAAGCGAGCCGCATTGTCTTCATCCAACACATGTTCCATCCAACGTGGGAAGAGGATCGCGAGGCCCCCAGCATGCGGGATGTCATGGACAGCAGATACGGCGTGTTCGATGTTGTGCGATGCCCAGTCACCGGCTGCACCCATTTGAAGTACACCATTCAATGCCATCGTACCTGAGAATAAGATGATGGCACGGAGGTCTACGTTTTCTAAATCGTTGACGAGTTTGGGTGCCGATTCGACGACCGCTTTCAACACACCTTCTGTCATGCGTTCTTGTACCGGCGCATGGTTCGGGTGGAAGTATTGCTCGAAACAGTGGCTCATCATGTCGACGATGCCATAAATTGTCTGGTCTTTTGGAACTGACACGGTGTAACGTGGATCGAGGATCGAGAATGTAGGGAATACAAGTGGGTGACCCCAACCGAACTTCTCTTGAGTCTCCCAGTTCGTGATGACCGATCCCGAGTTCATCTCCGACCCTGTCGCAGCGAGTGTAAGGACTGTCCCGAATGGTACCGCCTCTGTCGGGATATGTTCACGAAGTACGATGTCCCACGCGTCCCCGTCATATGGAATCGCTGCTGAAATCAGTTTTGTGCAGTCGATGACGGAACCGCCACCGACAGCTAGCAAGGCATCAACGTCCTTTTCACGCGCAAATTTCACCGCACGACGTACCGTCTCGATGCGTGGGTTCGGTTCAACACCTGAGAAGTCTACGTATGAGATACCGGCCTTTTCAAGCTCGGCCACGACTTCATCGTACGTCCCGTTCTTTTTGATGCTTCCGCCACCATAGACGAGCATCACTTTCTTCGCGTCAAGCGCTTCTAGTTCTCCACCTAATTTTTCGACCTGATGTGTCCCAAAAATTAGTTTTGTCGGGTTTTTGTATTCAAAGTTGTGCATAAGTTAACCTCCTCATAGAAATATGTAACACCTACACTATATACCCTGTTTTTACGGAATGAAAAGTATCGTGCTTACTGATAGATACGGTCGATGATGTGATGCAAGATGACCGCTTCCTCCGCTTGCCGATAGTTCGGCTCTTCTCCACAGGCCTCAAGGAAGAGTCGGATTTGCCGCTCATACGGGTCGTGTTCAGTCAAATAAACTGGTCGCTCGTCAAACAATGCCCCAAATTTCTCCGTGTGAAGTATGAGCGGGAACAGACTGGCTCCGGATTTCGTGCCACGACATTCCACTCGCATCGTATCTTTTTCCTCGATATTGGCCATGTAGCTGACGTCGAGTAATAAGGATGCTCCGTTTTCAAACGTGACCATCGCTCTCGCCGTATCCTCGACTGTGAGTGAACTCGCGTCCCATTCCCCCAGCAAGCCGACACCAGGACGATTCCCTAAATACTGACCGACATGACCGACGACCTCTCTCGGTTTCGGGTATCCCATCAAATGAAGCGCTAGGTCTAACATATGCACACCGATGTCGAGCAGGGCGCCCCCGCCTTGCAGTTCTTTATTCGTGAAGACTCCCCATCCCGGAATGCCACGTCGCCGAAGCGCGAGCGCCGTCGCTGCATAGATGTCTCCGAGTTCTCCCGCGTCAATCATTCGCTTCAACAGAACCGTATCCGCACGATGTCGGTAATGGAATCCGTAATGCAATGTTTTTCCGGCTCGTTTTGCCGCTTCCAACATCTCGATCGCTTCATTCTCTGAGATTCCCGGTGGCTTCTCACAGAGAACGTGACATCCTGCTTCAAGCGCAAGCAGCACTTGCTCTTTATGTAAGGCGTTTGGTGTACAGATACTGACCGCATCGAGATTTTCGCGTGAAAGCATCTCTTCGACCGTCTCATAAAGGTTCGGGATGCCGAACTGTCGTGCGACACGTTCCCCGTTTGCCCGTGTCCGGTTCATGACCGCTACCACATCCATGCCTGCTTTGACATAATTCGGGATATGGGCACTCGTCGCAATTCCTCCCGTTCCGATGATGCCAATCTTCATGCCATCCCCTCCTATTCGCTTTACAGTTTCGTCATTCAATTCGCCGATTCCTGTAAAATAAAAAAGGTGACCCGTTTAGAACGGGCCACCTTGGGACACTTACTTCTTGAAGTTTGTGTTTTTGATCCAGTCTTCAAGTTTGTCTTTGAGGACTGTGAATCCTGGAGCTTCTTCTTGCTTGAAGTTTGAAGATGCTTCGTTGCGGCGTGGCGCACGACGAGCTGGCTTCGCAGACTTCTCGCGTTTTGGAGCTTCTTGAGTCGCTTTCATTGAAAGCTTGATTTTTTTAGAAGCTTCGTCCACTTCAAGGATTTTCACTTCAACTTCTTGACCAACTTGAACGTAATCGTTTACGTCTTTTACGTAGTCGTGTGAGATTTCTGAAATGTGTACAAGACCTTGAGTCTCATCGTCGAGTGCTACGAAAGCACCGAAAGGTTGGATTCCTGTTACTTTACCTGTTAATACTTGATCTTTTTCGTATTTTGCCATTACAAACAACTCCTATGCTAAATTCATCAACTTACTATAACATACTTTTTTCGATAAAGTGTAGAATTTAGTAAAAAAGATTATTTTTGACGTGTTGGTATGTTTTAAAGTCGAAGTGCGGGGTAAATACAAATCAAGCAAGACTTCAAGTATTCCCCCCTGATTCCGCTAGGCGACTCGCCTAGCCCTTTTTTTGTTCAAAATGTCGTAAACGGCTTCTGATGACGAATCGGATAGACCGTTTCCCCAGCCATGTCGTTCAAAATGACCGCATTTCGATAGACTGCCATCCCGAGATTCGTCGCAGCCGGACCATGTGAATGCTCTATATTCGTGTGCGTAAACAGCTTTCCGCCTAGCGACTCGCTCATGATCACCTCATACGTGTCACGGACTGCCCATTCTCCCTCTACTTCCCATACAACCGGGAGCTGATTGATCCAAGATGGGATCACCGGGCGATACCCCGTCGCCACGACAACGAGATCGTACTCTCTTTCAATCACTTCTCCCGTATACCGTTGGGTCCCTTTCAAACGATGTGTTAACCAATCATAAGAAATCGATTCCACTTCGACCTGTGTCATCATATCAGCCTTCGTCGCTTTCGCTTCTGCCGTCCGATGATACAACGTCTCATAGATCAAGGTCATCGTCTCAGGATTGACACCATGACGGAAACGCTCGAATGACCCGAGTAGCTCTTGCCGAGCGTCGTACGGTAGTTTATGAAAATAATCGACATAATCCACACTAAAAATTTCATCCCCAAGCTTGCCTGCTTCGAGTGACTCAAATTGTTCGGAGCGTGTGATCCAGTCGACGCGTTGTTCATCCGTCGCTTCACGCAACAAGTCCAGAAAGACTTCCGCCGCACTCTGTCCACTCCCGACGACCGCGACACGATATCGGTCTTTGAGGACGTCCCGGTACGTCAAATAATCGCTCGTATGAATGACTTGTTCAAACCCGTCCGGCACGAATGGCGCCGCCCCTGTCCCTAGGACGAGATGTCTTGTATGAACTTGTGTCGATTGCCCGTCCGATTCGACGGTCACGAGGAAGCCCTCTTCTTCCGCTCGGACGTCAGATACATAATGACCGAAACGAATCGTCGACAGTTGGTTAACAACCCACCGCAAATAACGGTTGTATTCCGTTCGAGGAATCTTATCTTGTTCTTGCGTGATAAATGTTTGGAGTCGACCCGTATCACTCAAATAGTTCAGAAAACTCGATGGATGGGTCGGGTCCGCCAACGTGACGAGATCTTGTAAATAATGCGTTTGCATCGTCATCCCTTCAATCAACATGCCTTCATGCCACATCATCTCCGCGCGTTGCTCAAAGCAAACCCCATGCAGTTCAGTCTTCTCCGCAAGGGCCATGAGACCAAGATTATACGGACCACACCCGATTGCAACAAAGTCAAATTGTTTCATCCTCTTCACCTCGCCCGTCTTTTCCCTTTCGTTATATCGCTAAAACGCCAAAGAACTCTCACGAATGAGAGTCCTTGGCTACTGTGACTTCGAATTGTTTCATGAAACGTTGAATCCGGAGAATCGCTTCTTGTAGTTGTTCGAGCGAAGTCGCATAACTCGCTCGGACGAACCCTTCCCCGCTCTCACCAAAGGCGTTTCCAGGAACAACGGCGACACGTTCTTCGACGAGAAGACGTTCTGCAAATTCTTCACTCGTCAATCCAGTATGTCGAATCGAAGGGAAGGCATAGAATGCTCCGCCTGGCACGTGCGTCGGAAGCCCTGCTTCGTTCAGCGCTTGTATGAAATAGTTTCGACGTTGACGATAACTTTTCACCATGCTCGGCACGTGCTGATCACGGGTCCGAAGTGCCTCGAGTCCACCGAATTGAACGAGCGTCGGTGCACACATCATGCCGTATTGATGGACCTTTAACATCTCTCGCGTGACGATTTCCGGTGCGCATGTGAAGCCAAGGCGCCATCCAGTCATCGCGAACGCCTTCGAGAAACCGTTGACGACAATCGTCCGGTCTCGCATGTCGTGAAGCGTCGCAAAGCTGACAAATGGTTCGTCGTAACAGAGTTCCGCATAAATCTCATCGCTGACGACCCAAAGGTCATACTTTGTCGCGAGCTCTGCGATTTGTGCGAGTTCATCGCCATTCATCGTGGCGCCCGTCGGATTGGACGGGAAGCAAAGCAAGATCGCTTTCGTCCGTTCTGTGATGGCTTGCTCAACGTCTTCCCGATCGAGTCGAAACCCTTTTTCCGGACGACATGCGACAGGGACGACGGTCCCACCTGCCAACTCGATGAGTGGACCATATGAAACGAATGCCGGTTCGACCACGATGACCTCGTCCCCTGGATTGAGAAGGGCACGGAATGCGATGTCGAGCGCCTGCGATGCCCCAGTCGTGACAATCAATTCAGACGTCGGATCGTATTCGACTAAAAAGCGTTCTTTCATATAAGTAGCGATTTCTTCGCGCAACTCGATGAGACCGGCGTTGGCGCTATACGCTGTATAGCCTTCTTCGAGTGCGGCATAGCTCGCTTCTCGCACGTTCCATGGTGTGATGAAATCCGGTTCTCCCACCCCGAGAGAGACCACGTTATCCATCGTCTGTGCTAAGTCAAAGAAACGGCGAATGCCTGATGGCTTCATCGAGACGACTTGATTCGATAAAGACTTCATGGCGTGATGTTCAACCGCTTATCTTCAATTTGTGGGGTGAACAAGATCCCGTCATGTTTGTACGTCTTCAATTTGAAGTGGGTTGTCGTCGACAAGACCGAATCAAGCGGCGATAGCTTGTCTGAGACAAATGAGGCGACGTCTTGAAGCGAGTTCGCCCGAATGACGACTTGAAGGTCATAAGCTCCCGACATCAAATAAAGCGCCGTCACTTCTGGGAAGCGATAAATACGCTCGGCCACGTCGTCAAATCCGCGTCCTCGTTTCGGAGTGACTTTAACGTCAATGAAGGCAGTGACATCGTGACGATTGATTTTTTGCCAATTGACCATGGCACGAAATCCGAGGAGAATCCCGTCTTGCTTGAATTTCTCAAGCATCGATTCAATCGTCTCCTCATCGAGTGCCAACAAATCAGCCAACATCTTCGTCTCGAGATACCCTTTTTCTTCTAACAGCTCTAACAACTCAAGTTCTTTTGATGAATACATACTTATTCTCCTTCCGTTCGACCAGGTAGCACGCCTGTGAACGTTCTCTCTGTCTGTCTCACGAATGCACGTCGTTCCTCCTGAACGATATGGAAATTCTTCATCTCCATGTCTGTCAGACCGTGCTTTTGACAGAAATGATCAAAATAACGACGTCTCGTTTCATCCTGTTTTGCCGACAGGTTATCCGTCCCGTTGAAGGCGTAAAGTACCGTCGCACGCGCCGGGTGTGACACCGTGAATGCATCCATCACCCTCAACAAGAAATCCCAATCCCAGTAGTTATAGACGTCTTCGTCGAATAGACCGATCGTGTCATGAATCGATTTGCGATACATCGTGCCCGAAGGGATGAACGTCGAGTCCTGACGCATCCGCTCTCGATCAAACGCGTAAGCGAACGGTTCCCAGTCCGTCACGACACGACGGCCCGCTCTCCATTCGAATCGGAACAGCTCAGCATCCGAATAGACGAGGTCTGCCTGTTGAAGGTCGCGTAGCCCCTCCTCCAAGTGTGTCGGCATGAGCAAATCGTCATCGTCTAGTAACAAGATGACATCGCCTCTCGCCTCGAGAACACCACGATTACGGGCCCGGACGTGATGGTTCTCACCCACTTCAATGACACGTGCATCCAATTGATTCAAAAAAGGCGCCAAAAGATGTTGTTTTGGCGGCCCTTCATTATTCATGACCAAGACCTCAAACTGCTGAAATGTTTGGACCGTTAGACTTTCAAGCAGTTCCGTCAGTTCCGTCTCGCGTTTATAAGCCGGAATGACAATCGAGACAATCGGGTTCATCCGCGATATGCCGTCTCAACGAGTGGAAGAATTGCTTCCCAGCTCACACCGTTCTCCTTTGATACGGTCACAAAGTCACCATAAGCAAAGACACTCTCCACGCCTTCGATTTCAACTAACTTGGCGAGAAGCGGTTGATCTGTCGCTTCGCCCGCCTTCACACTTTGACTCTTGGCGCCAAACACGTTCTCTGGAAGTGTCACTTTCATCGCATTCGGATTCGGTGTTGGATCAATTCGTAACATTATTGGTTCCTCCTTATAGTTGGCAAGATGACGATACGAGGAGTCGCTGCGCCATCTCGAAAATCTCTGTTTCTGGTGGACACGCATCGAACGCTTCAAGAAGCGTTCGGCGAATCACTTCGGTCAATTGTTCGGGAGAATCGACATAGGTTAATGCCATCATGACTTCATCAAACTCAGGTCCGTATGAACCTGCCCCATAACCGAGTGGGTCCCATGTTAATAATAAGTCTTCTGTACGCACTTGTTAAACCCTTCTTTTCGCTGAAATTCCATGTCCTACTTCACCAATCTACCTTACTTTTTTCTCGGATACCAGCCTTGACAAATGGATTCATATTTCTTGATTCATCAGAACACTATATCTAGTATGAAATGAATATGCAGGTATTTTGATAAGTAACGTCAAATACAATCCATTCCACCTCAAACAAACGGATGAAATGTTTCATCAAGAGTGATGAAATCGAATTCATCAATTTGTGAAAAAACAAGCAAAGACATTACATAATTTTTTTCATCTCAGTTCTCTGTCTCAAATTGGGTCATGAAGCCCTTTTGGAGCAAAAGCAAAAAGGTGACGGGCACATTCCAGAATGTCAAGGATTGAAAAACTAAATATAGGTGTTTTATGATTAAAAAGATAAAAAAGTGTCAATATATAGTTAACGGGTATTTTGATTGTTAACACGATATTGTGACAGGTAAGGAAGTTCTTATTATCCTTTTATAACGTCTACACCATCTAAAGGAGTGATCTATTTTGACATCCCCTATCCACCACGAGACGATGCTACCAGCGGCTCCAACGCTTTCTGACGTCTCTTCTCTTATTCAATCTATCCAGACACGGTATCCTCACTTAAGCGTAGAGCGCTATGAAGAACGGGCTATTCGGGCGCTCGAGACAAAAACGCTAACACAAGATGTAGTATATGACTTATTGACGATGCATGCCCTCGATATGTTGAAAGCCGAAGAACCGGACTGGACGTTCGTGGCAACGGAAATGTACTTGAACCGCCTCTATCTTGAAGCGGCACGCAACCGCGGTTACGAAGCATCTATGCGTTATGGTAACTTCTATCAACTGGTCGAGACGTTAACATCAAAACGAATTTTCACGTCAGCTCTTCTCGATACGTATTCAAAAGAAGACATGGACCATCTCGAAACATTGATCGATCCATCCCGTGACCGTCTCTTCACATATATCGGACTCCGCACGTTGTCGGACCGCTATCTTGGGCGCGATCATGTGAAGAACCTTTATGAGCTTCCACAGGAGCGCTTCATGGTCATCGCAATGACGCTCATGCAAAAAGAAGACGAGACGACTCGCTTGAAGCTCGTCGAAGAAGCTTATTGGGCTTTATCAAACCTTTATATGACGGTCGCGACACCAACGTTGTCAAACGCCGGCAAATCATATGGACAGCTCAGCTCTTGTTTCATTGATACAGTCGACGACTCTCTCCGTGGCATCTATGATTCGAACACCGATGTGGCGACACTCTCAAAAGGTGGCGGCGGAATCGGTGTCTACCTCGGGAAAATCCGTTCACGCGGTAGTGACATCAAAGGATTCAAAGGCGTCTCAAGTGGTGCTCTTCCTTGGATGAAGCAGTTGAATAACACAGCCGTCTCGGTCGACCAACTCGGTATGCGTCAAGGCTCTATTGCCGTCTATTTAGACATTTGGCATAAGGACATCTTCGAATTTCTCGACGCGAAATTGAACAACGGGGATGAGCGCCTCCGGACACACGACTTGTTCACAGGCGTCTGCCTCCCAGATCTCTTCATGCGTACGGTCGAGGCACGCGGCGACTGGCACTTGTTCGATCCACACGAGATTCGTACCGTGATGGGATATAGCCTTGAAGACTATTTTGACGAATCAGAGAACGGTGGAAGCTTCACAGAGAAATATATGGAATGTGTCAACACGCCAGAATTATCTCGTGTGACAGTTCCAGCCATCGACCTTGTAAAACGTTACATGCGCTCACAACTTGAAACAGGTACACCATATATGTTCTTCCGAGACGCAGTGAACCGCGCAAACCCAAACAAACATGCAGGGATGATTTACAGTTCAAACCTTTGTTCCGAAATCGCGCAAAACATGTCGGCAACGACAATCGAAGAAGAATACACACAAGACGGAAAAATCGTCATCACAAAGACACCTGGTGATTTCGTCGTCTGTAACTTGAGTTCAATCGCACTTGCTCGTGCCGTGAAAGCCGATGTGCTCGAACGACTCATCCCGATTCAAATGCGTATGCTCGATAACGTCATCGATTTGAATACGATCGAAGTGCCACAAGCGATGATCACGAACCAGAAGTATCGTGCAGTCGGTCTAGGAACGTTCGGTTGGCATCACTTGCTCGCACTAGAAGGAATCCGTTGGGAATCGGTCGATGCCGTTCAATATGCAGAGAAACTCTATGAAAAAATCGCGTATCTCACAATCCAAGCATCGATGGAACTCGCCAAAGAAAAAGGAGCATTCGGCGTCTTCGAAGGTTCAGAATGGCATACAGGCGAATACTTCAAGCGCCGGAACTATCGTTCACACGACGACCTCGATTGGGACGGTCTCGCAGCAGAAGTACATCAAAACGGCGTCCGTAACGCCTATATGATGGCCGTTGCACCAAACTCATCGACGGCGATTATCGCTGGTAGTACCGCATCGATTGACCCGGTCTACAAAAAGGTCTACTCAGAAGAGAAGAAAAACTATAAGATTCCAGTCACGGTTCCCGACTTGACGCCGGACACGAACTGGTTCTATAAATCAGCATTTGAAATTGATCAATTATGGAGCATCCGTCAAAACGCGGCTCGCCAGCGCCACATCGACCAAGCAATCAGCTTCAACTTATACGTGAAGAACGATGTAAAAGCGACAGAGCTTCTTGCGATGCACCTCGAGGCATGGTCTCTTGGCATGAAGTCGATTTACTACACTCGTTCGACGACCGTCGAAGTCGACGAATGTGAGTCGTGCGCTTCGTAAACCGTCGTCATAATCATTATGTACATTTTATAGAAAGGTGGTCCACCCTATGAACATCGCAATCATCTGTCATTCGATGAGTGGAAACACGGAAGAAGTGGCATCGCTCATCGAATCGACACATCATCGCCGTGGCGATACGGTCGTCCGCTATGATGCCGATCGCGTCGGATATCGCGAAGCAAAGTCGCTCGCTTCGTTCGACCTCGTCTATTTCGGCTCTTACACGTGGGCAGACGGAATCTTACCAGACGAAATGAAAGATACGTTCCGCCTCGTGTTAAAGGAACTCCAAGTGCCGATTCGACAAGCTGCGGTATTCGGAACCGGTGACAAGATGTTTGTACATTTCTGTCGCGCTGTTGACGAGATGGCGTACCACCTTTCAAAATACGGAATCCCACTTGCCGGGGAACTGCTTAAAATCGAGCAGTCCCCACGTAACCAACCGTTCAACGTCCAACATTGGGCAGAGCGGATGGCTCACCATGTAGAAGAAGGAGTTATGCATCATGTCGATTCAGAAAATCAAATTATTGTCGCCCAAACATCCTAACCGGGCAACCGCCATCATTGGCGGGGAAACGAGTTCGATCGTCAATTGGAACGATATCGCGTATCCTCAGTTCTATACCATTTACAAACAGTTATTATCGAACTTTTGGATTCCTGATGAGATCTCAATGTCTAAGGATATGCAACAATGGCCGCAATTGACTGAACGTGAACAGGATGCATTCAAACGGATCATCGGACTGCTCTCGATTCTCGACTCGGTCCAGACACGATACATCCTCGAGTCTTCTATGTTCTCATCTGACTCGTCTGTACACGCCGTTCTCGCGGTCATCGCACAACAAGAGGTCGTGCACAATCAATCATACAGCTATGTCCTATCAAGTCTCGTGCCACTCGCTGAACAAAATCGAATCTTTGACATCGCCAAAGATGATGAAATGGTCATGAAGCGCAATCAATTCATCTTGGACTTATATGAAGCGTTCCGCGAGACTCCGAACGCTGAAAACTTTGCGAAATCACTCGTTGCATCCGTCATTCTAGAAGGCATCAACTTCTATTCAGGATTCGCTTATTTCTACAATCTCGCCCGCCACCAAAAGATGGTCGGTACATCCACGATGATCAGTTATATCCAACGTGATGAGATGCAACATTCTTACTTCATCAGCCAGCTCTTACGTGCCGTGCTGACAGAAAATCCGAAGATTGATGAAAACGGAAAGTTCAGTCAGTTCGTATACGACACGATGGCAGAAGCGGTCGACCTTGAGATCGAGTGGTGTGAATACGTTCTCCGTGACCTCGATGGACTCGACGTCAGTGAAATGCGAGACTACGTCAAATACTTGGCGAATAAACGCCTCCGCGTCATCGGTCTGAATGACTTGTATGAAGGATTTGACGAAGATGTCATGCCTTGGATCCGGGCATACTCAGATGACTCGCTCAATGCGACAAAATCTGATTTCTTCGAACAAAAGTCACGTTCTTATGCGAAAGTGACAGACGCGAACGGATTTGATGATCTATAAAATTGAACCGAACCGATTTAATCGGTTCGGTTTTTTGTACATCGAAAAAACCCAGACAATCATGTCTGGGTTAATTCAAATCAATAATAAGTCTGAACATATTTGGCAATTCCTTCAGCCACACCTTCCGCCATTTGCTGACGAGACGTGTTACTTCGAAGGTAAGTCAAATCTGTTGGTGATGAGATAAATCCTAATTCGACGAGTGCAGATGGCATTGTATTATACGTAATAACGTAATAATTAGCTGTTTTCACTCCTCGGTTCGACATTCCACTCATTTTACCCGCCAAGTTGCTTTGAATGTTTGAAGCAAGGACACGACTTCGAGCGCTGTGCGCAGACTGAGAAGAATAGAACGTTTCTACCCCTTTCGCAGATGATGAACCGGCTGCGTTGACGTGCATACTTACAAACAAATCACCACGTAACGACTTCGCTGCAGCAACTCGCTGATCTAGAGTCAAATAGACATCAGTCGAACGAGTGAGACGTACATTGTAATCATATTTTGAGCGAAGATAAGCTTCTACACGTTTCGTTACATCGAGTACAATCGTTTTCTCATAGAGAGATCCATTAACTGCTCCCGAGTCTTTTCCACCGTGTCCTGGATCAAGGACGATGACTGTTCCAGTCGATGTGCTCGGCTTAGATGTCATCACGAATGCTGAAGAAATGAAAGCATCTTGTCCGTTGAACTTGATTTTATGGAAACCATTGGTTGTCCCATAATGTAAAACAGCTGTTCCGTGATTGAGTTGACCAACCACATTCGAATCAAGACTCGCTTTCGAACGAACGTTCAATACATCACCTGGTGTGTTGATGTATACCGTACCTTTTGGTGCAGCTTCCGGCGCAGCCGGGGCTTTCCCTTTCGTCAACCACGAACTCGCTGTGTAGTAGACTTTCGAGCCGATCTGAACAGTCGACCAACTCGAATTGTACGCTTTGTATGAAACAGCCGTGTATTTCGGAAGAACCATGAGGACTTCCGAACTCTGATGGGTTTTTCCAAACAAGTTTACTGTACGGTTAGCATACCCTTGCGTGAGTCCATCATCTGGTTTCGTTGTCGTCGGAGGTTCTGTCGACGTTTTCGAAGTAGAGATCCAAGCTGTCGGTGTGTAATACGTTTCACTTCCGAGATAGACAATCGACCAACTCGAGTTGTATTTGCTCGAGACGACAGCCGTGTTCACGGGAAGTATCTTCTTCACCGCCGACCGTTGATTCCGCTCAGCGAAGAGTTTCAGCTCCCGGTTTGCATACCCGTCTTTTTTCTCTACACTGCTATCCAATGTACCTTCTGTAATGCCCCAAGTCGGTGTGTAGTACGTTTCGTTCCCGATATAAACAATCGACCAGCTCGAATTATATTTGCTCGAGACGACAGCCGTATGTTTCGGAAGAACTTTCTGCACTTTCGAACGTTGGTTGCGTTCAGCGAACAACTTCAACTCACGGTTCGCGTAGCCATTTGTCCGCTCCACATTCGATTCTGTCAGTTTCGGTGCGATGTAAGCTTTTGCGGCATAGTACGTCTTGCCATTTAGGTAGACTTTTGCCCAAGAAGAATTATGAACGGCATACTTCACTTCCGTCCCCTTCTTCAACGTGGTCACAATCGTCGCCGATCGATGGGACGTGACGCGAACGTTTAAATTCGCAGTCGTCACTCCAGTAGACGTTGCCGCCTGCGTCGTTAACGAACTTGAAGTGGATGAAAGTTTTCGAATGTACTGGGCCGAGGCATAGTATGTACGATTGTTTACATACACTTTGAGCCATGACTGATTATACGTTCCATACTTTACTTTCGTGCTTTTTGGTAATGTTTTCACTACCTTCCCACTCAGACTAGGGGATGTACGAATGTTCAAATTGACAGTCGTCTCTCCATCATAAGTTGCAGCTTCGACAGATGGAAGTTGCATCCCTAACAAGAGGACCGTTAAGATGAGGGCAACTTTCAATAGTTTCATTTTCATCCAAAATATTCCTTTCTCATTGCGGCATTTCCTACTAACAACAATTTCATATTAGCATAATACTTTTTTAAAAAAAGTAAATATTTGAAAAAAAAGATGAATGTTTTTGATAAAAAGGTAAATGTTTTTATTTAGCTGGTCGGATAATCAGAAACGTCTCCGTTCCGTAATCTTCGATGGCGACAGTAAAGCCTTCTTTAACGAAAGGATTCTCTATACCAATCAATCCATCTCGTCTCTGTTGAATCACAAATCCATCCAGTCCTTCAATCGCTGCAATGCGATAAAACCGCTCGACATGTTGTTCTCGTTCTATATATCGGTCGAATCGCTCAAATGATTTAACTGGGACCCCGCCCCAATAGCGACCTGGCTGATGCGATAAATAAGTACGCACCGATGTCTCCGTGATCGGGTCCGGCGTGTGGTCAAATCGTCCGAAGTCCCGGGCCGACTTCTCTTCGATGAGGGCAAAGAGTGAATCGAACAGATTGAGATAGTAAGACGCTCCAAGAGACAAAACGGCACGCTGCAATTGCTCGATATGATGCTGTAGTGATTGACCTTTACGGTTCGGTTTTAACTTCTTATCGCCTTCATAAGCGTTCAAAATCCGCGCCACTTCTCCTGCCTCTTCAACAATTTGAAAATACAGCTTCTCTTTCGATTCTCCTCCCTCCGCCTCTGGTTGCTGCAATGCAATCGCATACTGGTTTGCTAGACACGTGGAGATCACTAGTACATCAAGTAACTCCTCTTTCAACTCATCCCGCGCCTCTCTCCTTAACGCGCCCCCTACTTCTCCTACCTCTTCTAACAATCGTGCTAGCCCGGATAAAGGTCTCCAGTAACCACCTAAATGAAGAATCATCGTATCGATTTTCTGTTGAACTTCTCTCACGTTCATTCACCTATCTTTCTGCTTTATTTACCGCTTACATGATATACTATGCTCAACCTAGTTGTCCGGAAAGGGTGGGTTCCACATGTCGTCGGCAAGACTTTGGCAATTGCTTCGATTCATTCTCGTCGTTATCGGTTTCTTTTTAATCACTTGGCTATTGAATATACTTTTCGAATATACATATCCGTTCGTATTTGCCTTGCTCTTGTCCTTGATGACCGTCCCGCTCGTCAACTTTTTCGAGCGAAAATCAAATATGCCTCGTGCACTCGGCACTCTCATTTCCTTGATCATCGTGCTTAGCATCGTCGTCGGAATCATCACCATCGTCATCATCCAATTGATTCATTATGCAACGGTGGCAGCGGAACGACTCCCTGAACAAATTGAGACACTCACCGAGTTTATCCAACGACTGTTCAATGAAAAAATCGCACCGCTCGTCAATGATGCATACCAGAGCTATCAGCAGTTAAATCCCGGACAGACGACCTCGCTCGAGGGAGGAATCACCGAGCTCGGTGTCCAACTCGCCTCAGCGATTGGTGTCTTGTCCCGCGGAGTGGCCAGTGTGCTACAAAACATGTTAGCAGCGCTTCCGCTCGTCTTGTTGCTCGTGGTCGTCATTGTCCTCGCCTGGTTCTTCATCACAAAGGATTGGCCATCATACGTCAACTCACTGAATCGTCTGAACAAACGAAAAGGATTCAAAGAATTCGAGGAAGTGATGATCAACCTCAAGTCTGCCCTATTTGGATACGTCCGTGCCCAGTTCACGCTCATCTCCATCACATTCGGGATCGTCTTGATCGGAATGCTCATCCTCCGTGTTGACAACCCGCTCTCTTTCGCTTTACTCGCGGGGTTCTTTGACCTCTTGCCTTATTTGGGGGTCGGTACGCTACTTATTCCTTGGGCCGCCTATGCCGCGGTGACAGGTGATTGGTTCGTGGCCATCGGATTGGTCGTGTTGTATATCATCGTCATCGTCCAACGCAACTTGGCTGAACCGAAAATTGTCGGTTCCCATATCGGATTGAATCCACTGGTCGCACTCATCTCCATCTTCGTTGGATTAAAGCTATTCGGTGTACTCGGCTTTATCGTCGGGCCCGTACTCGCCGTCCTGTTGAAAGCCGTATACAATGCCAAAGTGTTTCATTACATATGGCGATTTATCGTCGGTCCGCCTACGACGACAGCAAAAGAGCGATGAAATGTTGATTTCATCGCTCTTTTTTCATTTGAGGTACAGCCACTACGGGTTGATCGGATTCTGCCGGCTGAAGCGAGAGACCACTTGTCCCCGCTTCATAGGCAGCTACCGCCAAGATGCACGCATCGATAATATCGTCGATTTGGACGTTCGACATCTTCCATTTCCATGGAGAACTTTTCGAGTATTGCCGAAGTAACTCGATTCGCTCATCCTGCCCTTCGACCGTCTTTTTCGAATGACTTGCCTCATGTCCCATCATGACCGAGAAACAAACTTCCGGATGTGATTCGTAAACGTCAGATGCCTTCACCTGCTGAAACTCACGGATCCGGGGAACAAGATTCCACGCTTGTTTACTAATTCCTTTGCCAACCAACGCCCGACTCCTTTCATTCGCTTCCTCATAAGTCGCTTCTTGCAACACCTCTTGAATCGGCGGAGTGAAGACGGACGACTTTCGTTGGCTGAGTCGGCAACGCATCCACGCATCGCATTCGCGGCTCGGATGGTCGACCGTTCCTAAATCTTTCGGCATATCCACAAAATGCATGGCACCATCAATCAGCAACTCCTCCAACGTCTCCGAAATCGTTAAACAAAGTGAGATGCTGTCATATGTGATCCGTACCCAGCCGCCACGTGCACCATCAATTCCTACTCCTACCATGTCGTACCTCCTGTAACATCATCAACACGCCAAATACGGCGAGAAACACTGTACTCCCTAACCAAATACGGTTCGGCCAAACCGTGTAGCATAGGCCACACAGAATCGCCAAACCGATTACGCCACCTGCTCTTACCGCTCCCACGATTCAATCATCCGTGCGAGGGTTCGAACCATGACACCCGTCGGCCCCTTCGGACCGAGGTCATTCGCTGCCGCTCGTTCGCTCGTTCCTGCAATATCGAGATGTAGCCATGGTGTATCGCCGACAAACTCACCGACAAATGCGCCACCAAAAATCATATGCCCGAAACGACCTGGTGAGTTGTTCAAGTCGGCAACTTCCGATTTTCTCACCTTGTCGATGAAGACATCGAAATATGGCATCTGCCACACGAGTTCGTTCGTCTCACGGCTCGCCTCTTCAAGAGAACGATAGAGGGTATCGTCGTTCGTTAGACAGCCCGTCACGTCTGTCCCGAGGGCGACGAGAACGCCACCTGTGAGCGTAGCCACATCGATGATGGCTTTTGGTTCATACGTTTTCGCAAACGTGACCGCATCCGCTAATACAAGACGTCCTTCTGCATCCGTGTTCAATACTTCGATCGTCTTTCCATTCATGGCCGTGATCACATCATCTGGTTTGAACGCATCTCCAGAAATCATATTGTCGGTCGCACCGATGATGCCAATCACGTTCCGTTTTGGTCGCGTCAATCCGAGGGTCTCGAACAATCCGAGGACGGTAGCAGCGCCACCCATATCCCCTTTCATCCCGACGATGCCATCTTTCGGCTTAATTGAATAGCCGCCTGTGTCGAACGTGACACCCTTCCCGACAACGGCAATCGGAGCTTCTTCTGCCCCACGATACTCGAGTACAATCAATTTTGGAGGAATCGTCGACCCTTGGTTGACTGCGAGCAATGCCCCCATACCTAGTCCTTCCATCTCTTCTTTTTCAAGAATACGGTATTTGAAATCATGACGTTTCGCCAACTCAACCGCGTAATCCGCTAACGTCTCCGCTGTCAAAATATTGGCCGGCATCATCGTCAACGTTCGAGCGACATTGACCCCTTTCCCATAAGCCACACCCGCATCGATATCCGTCTGGTCCACGTCACCGAGCAACGTGATCGTCGGTTCTTCGACCGTTTCATTTGGAGCAGACTTATATGTAGGATGGGCATAGGTCGCCATTTCATACGCTTCTGTGAATATGCGTGCGGCACCATCCGTAAACGTATCAAGCGCTACGGCGACGTCCTTCAATCCACGTGACTTGATCAGTTTCGAGACTTTCCCGAACCAATTCCGAACATTCTCGGTCGTCATGTCATTTCGTTGACCAAGTCCGACAAATAAAACACGGGTCGTCTCACCGGCGAATGTCGGAAGGATTGTCACTTCCCCCGTCTTCGTAGAGAGGTCTCCTGATTGAATAAGCGCTTTGACGCGTCCATCAAACAATGTGTCGAGTCCCTCATCGATAGAATCAGCCGCTCCAATTCCGACGACGATTGTCTCGTAAGAATCGGTCCAATTTAATTGAGCAATTTGATACATATTGCCACTTCCCTTCTATATATATGGTAAGCATAACGAACTTCTCCAAAATAATGAAATAGTATGCGTAAGAGTCAAGAAATCTTCGAATTCATGGGCTATCTCCTCGTTGTGACGTTGTTTTATTTTATGATAGGATAAGAAAGTACGCAATCGGGCTTCTCTTCATCGTGAAGTGAGGCCAATTTGACTGGTCGAGGCTTCCCCTAGTCGTAGACCGTTGCTACTTTAACTTTCTCCGTTCTCGTTAATTCTTTTTTCTTTTCGGGTATGAAGTAACGAGGCAGGAAAGTACACTATTTCTTTGAAAAGAGGGACTACGCTTATGTCACACATTAAAGGTATTGGTGCATCTGCAGGAATTGCAGTTGCAAAAGCATTCGTCATGGAGACACCTTCATTCGATATCCCATCACACAAGATTGAAGATGTCGCTGCAGAAAAGGCTCGCTTCCAAGATGCGATCGCACAATCTAAAACGGAGCTTGAAGCCATTCGCGAACATACACTTCGTGAGCTCGGTCCAGACAAAGCCGAGATTTTCTCAGCTCACCTTTTAATCGTTGAGGACCCAGAAATCGTATCGCAAGTGAACGACAAAATTGAAAGCGAAAACATGAACGCAGCGAAGGCACTTGACGAAGTCGCCCAAACGATGATCATGATTTTCGAATCAATGGATAACGAATACATGCGCGAACGTGCAGCTGATGTTCGTGACGTCACAAAACGTGTCATGGCTCACATTCTCGGAGTGACATTCGTGACTCCAGCTTCGATTTCAGAAGAAGTCATCATCATTGCCGAAGATTTGACACCATCAGACACGGCACAACTTAACCGTAAATACGTCAAAGGATTCGCGACGAACATCGGCGGACGTACGTCTCACTCTGCCATCATGTCACGCTCACTTGAAATTCCGGCAGTAGTTGGAACAAAAGTGGCCCTTGAAGAAATCAAAAACGGTGACCTCGTCATCATCGACGGAACAGAAGGTGACGTCTTCGTCAACCCTTCAGAAGATCTCGTCAAAGAATACGAAGGCAAACGTGCTGATTTTGAAGCGTACAAAGAAGAGTTGAAGCAACTCGTCAACGAAGAGTCAATCACAGCGGACGGTCACAAAGTGAAGCTTGCTGCGAACATCGGGACACCGAACGACCTCGAAGGCGTTTTGAAAAACGGTTCAGATGCAATCGGGCTCTATCGTACGGAGTTCCTATATATGGACTCTGAAACGTTCCCGACTGAAGAAGAGCAATACACAGCTTACAAAACGGTTCTTGAAGGCATGGAAGGCAAGCAAGTCGTCATCCGTACACTCGACATCGGTGGCGACAAAGAGTTGTCATACCTTGACCTCCCGAAAGAAATGAACCCGTTCCTCGGCTATCGTGCCATCCGCCTTTGCCTTGAGGAAACAGATTTGTTCCGCACACAACTTCGTGCCCTTCTCCGCGCCTCAGCTCACGGGAACCTCGCCATCATGTTCCCAATGATTGCGACACTCGAAGAGTTCCGCGCGGCGAAAGCCCTTCTTCTCGAAGAAGAAGCGAAGTTGAAAGAAGAAGGAATCGAAGTCGGACAATATGAGACTGGAATGATGGTTGAAATTCCATCAACGGCTGTCATGGCGAAACAATTCGCAAAAGAAGTCGACTTCTTCTCAGTCGGAACGAACGACTTGATTCAATACACGATGGCGGCTGACCGGATGAACGAAAAAGTTTCTTACTTGTACCAACCGTTCAACCCTGCCATCTTGAACCTTCTCCACAATGTCATCACTGAAGCACACAAAGCTGGCAAATGGGTCGGCATGTGTGGAGAGATGGCTGGAGAAGAACTCGCGATTCCAATCCTTCTCGGTCTTGGTCTCGACGAATTCTCGATGTCCGCTTCAAGCGTCCTTCGTGCGCGTAGCCTCGTGAAACGCTTGACGAAGTCGGAAACAGAAGCAATCGTCAACGAAGTCCTCAACATGGACACAGCTGAAGAAGTCGTGAACTTCCTTAGCGAAAAGTTCGACATTAAGAAATAATGGCAAAAGTCCTTCTCTCACTCGAGAGAAGGACTTTTTTATATACTGCATTAGAAATCAAAATCATCTGGGTCTGGACCGACACGTTGATATCGGTCGAGTGAGTCGATTCGTTCCATTTGATCTTTGGTCAATTCAAAGTCATGAACATCGAAGTTTTCTGCGATTCGATGTGGTTTGATGGATTTTGGAATAATCACCCATCCCGTTTGGAGATGCCACCGTAACAACACCTGGGCGACGGAACGATCGACTTCCTTTGCGACCTCTACTAAAGTCTGCTCTTCGAACAACCCTCCCTGCATAAGCGGTGCCCAAGCGACCGGTACGATGCCGTGCTCGCTCATATACGATGCTAACTCGGTTTGACGAAGCAACGGATGCCGTTCAACTTGGTTCACGGCTGGAACGAGGTCACTGTTTGCAGCCAATGTCTCGAGGTGATGGACTTGGAAGTTACTCACCCCGACTGCCCCGACACGTCCCTCTCGATACAACGTTTCGAGGGCACGCCAACTCTTGACCATCTTGTCTTCCACCGGCCAATGAATCAAATACAAATCTAACTGTTCCAATCCAAGACGAACGAGTGACGCCTCGTAGGCGGAGATGGCAGCATCGTAACCTTGATCAGCGTTCCATAGTTTCGATGTGATAAATAAATCTTCCCGGGAAATATTTGCGATTTCCATTCCTTTTCGGATTCCGTCACCGACCCCCTCTTCATTCTCATAAACGGCTGCCGTATCGATATGACGGTATCCTTGACGAATCGCCTCGACGACGGCATCCATGACTGTATCCCCATCTTTAACTTTGAAGACGCCAAGTCCAATAGTAGGAATGGCTTTCTGACCGTGATTCAATTGTATGGATTGTTTCATTTGTACCCCTTCTTTCGTGAGAATTCTCCTTCACTATAAGGGGGATTCTCCTTTTCCGGAATAAGGCACATTGAAGTAACTACACAAATCGAGCCGCCCCATGATAGGAGCGGCTCGTAATCATTTATTCTGGTCCTCTGTCATCGGCTCTAAAGTCGAGCGCTTCACCCGCGACGACAGTCTCACCGAATGGTACGACGACGACTTTTCCGTCCCCGTTCGTCCAAATGATTGGTGTAATCAGTGACGGCACTTTATCACGAATCGCGCTGAGGTCGACTTCGAGAAGGACGTCTCCCGCTTCGACCCGGGCGCCTTCTTCGACTCTCGCTGTGAATCCTTCCCCTTTCAGGTTGACCGTATCGAGACCGACGTGGATCAATAGTTCACGTCCATCGTCAGCCAAAATGCCAATCGCATGTTTCGTCGGGAAGAATGTCGTGATTTGACCGGTCACCGGCGAAACGACCTGTCCGGAACTTGGTTCAATCGCAAACCCTTCTCCCATCATGCGACCCGAGAAGACTTGATCCGGCACATCATCAAGTGATAACAGGACACCAGACATCGGAGCCAAGAAGCGATGATCGGCTTGTTCAGCCGCTTCCGGTGTAATGACTGCCTTCTCTACTTTTTCTTTCGGTTTGTATTCGCCACCTTCGATGATGGTCGCGATTTGTGATTTGAGCGTGTCCGATTTTGGTCCGAAGATGGCTTGGATATTGTCTCCTACTTCAAGGACACCAGCGGCACCGAGCGTTTTTAGAAGGTCTTTGTCAACTTGTTTCACGTCATTGACGGTGACACGAAGTCGCGTGATACATGCATCTAAATGTTTAATGTTTTCAGGACCACCGAGTCCGACGAGCACTTCATATGGCAAGTCGTCCCCAATCCCCGCTTTGTCCCCTTTCGTGCCAGTCTGCACGTCACGTCCAGGAATTTTCAGGTCAAACTTCGTAATAGCGAACCGGAATCCAAAGTAGTAGATGACCGCAAAGACGAGACCAACCGGGATGACGAGCCACCAGGCCGTCCGGTTCGGCAGGACCCCGAAGAGCAGATAGTCAATGAGACCACCAGAGAAGGTCATCCCAATCTTGACGTTCAGTAAATGCATCGTCATGAAGGAGAGACCGGCAAAGACGGCGTGAATTCCGAAGAGAAGTGGTGCAACGAAAACGAATGAGAATTCGACTGGTTCTGTGATCCCTGTCAAGAATGACGTAAGGGCAGCCGAGAAATAGAGACCCTCGACGTCTTTCCGCCGTTCTTTCGGAACCGTGTGGAACATGGCGAGACAGGCTGCTGGTAAGCCGAACATCATGAACGGGAATTTCCCGGTCATGTACGTACCGGCTGTGAATTCCACGCCGTCACGCAGTTGTGCGAAGAAGATCCGCTGGTCACCTTGTACGAGATCACCTGCTTGGTTCGTATACTCCCCGAATTGGAACCAGAATGGAGAATACCAAATATGGTGAAGACCGAACGGAATCAAGGAACGTTCTACTAATCCAAAGATGAATGCTGATAAGGCAACGTTTGCCTCGATGACCGTACTTGAGAACGTGTTGATCACATTCCCAATCGGTGGCCATATATATGCGAGCGCAATCCCGATAATCAAACTGAATGCGGCCGTCGCAATCGGGACGAACCGCTTCCCTGCAAAGAACCCTAAGAAATCTGGCAACTTGATGTTGAAATACTTGTTGTACGCATAGGCTGCAACAAGACCTGCGATAATCCCCCCGAATACCCCCATTTGGAGTGTCGGAATACCGAGAACGGTGGCATACTGCGGATCACCTTGAGCGATTTCCGCGGTAATCCCATTCCATGTGCTAATGACTTTGTTCATGATCAAATAACCGACAATGGCTGCTAGACCAGCAACCCCGTCCCCGTTCGCCAGGCCGATCGCGACCCCGACGGCAAACAGTAACCCTAAGTTTGCGAAGACGATGTCCCCGGCATCTGTCATGACTTGCCAAATCAGGACAAGTGAGTCATTCGCCAGAAACGGGAGCAATTCAACGAGGTCCGGGTTTTGGAATGCGGTACCAAACGCCAAGAGAAGACCGGCTGCCGGTAAGATCGCAACCGGAAGCATGAGTGCTTTCCCGATCCGTTGTAAAACGCCAAACACTTTCTTCCACATCATGGTTCCCTCCTTTGTCAGAATACTTACTTTTTCCCTCTAACGTTTGGATGAAACCGTTTCATATAAAAGAAAAAGACCAACCCCGAAGGATTGGTCTAGGTCATCAATTAGTTGACTTTCTTTTCGTTACCTGAAGCGATGACCGCTTGGATTTCTGATTTCAATGCGTCCGAACGTGGTCCGAAGATTGCTTGAATGTTGTTACCAACTTCAAGGACACCAGAAGCGCCAAGTCGTTTTAACTCATCTTTGTTTACGTTTGCTTTGTCTTTAACTTCGACACGAAGACGTGTGATACATGCATCGAGGTGTTTGATGTTTTGTGAGCCACCAAGACCGACGAGGATATCTTGTGCAAGTTCCGAACCAGTAGCTGTTGATTGTTCAACAACCTCATCTTCACGACCTGGAGTTTTAAGGTTGAACTTACGGATAACGAAGCGGAATCCGAAGTAGTAAATAACCGCGAACACGAGACCGACTGGAATAACGAGCCACCAAGCCGTACGACCTGGAAGAACACCGAAGAGCAAGAAGTCGATCAAACCACCCGAGAACGTCATCCCGATTTTCACGTTCAAGATGTGCATTGTCATGAATGAAAGACCTGCGAATACCGCGTGTACTGCGAAGAGAAGTGGTGCTACGAACAAGAATGAGAACTCGATTGGTTCTGTGATACCAGTCAAGAACGATGTAAGGGCAGCAGAAGCCAAGAGACCACCGACAACCGCTTTACGCTCAGGACGTGCTTCGTGATACATTGCGAGTGCTGCTGCAGGAAGACCGAACATCATGAACGGGAATTTACCAGTCATGAACGTACCTGCTGTCAATTCAGCACCATCACGAATTTGTGCGAAGAAGATCGCTTGGTCACCACGTACAACATTACCCGCTGCATCTGTGTATGAACCGAATTCAAACCAGAACGGTGAGTAGAAGATGTGGTGAAGACCGAATGGAATCAATGAACGTTCGATTAAACCGAAGATGAACGCTGCGAATGTACGGTTTTCATTCAACATGAAGTTTGAGAATGAGTTCAATCCGTGCTGAACTGGTGGCCATACTAATAGTAAAACGAAACCAGCAACGACGGCTGCAACTGCTGTTACGATTGGAACGAAACGTTTACCAGCGAAGAAACCAAGGAACTGTGGCAATTCGATATTGAAGTACTTGTTATAGGCCCATGCGGCGATGAGACCCATGATGATCCCTCCGAATACCCCTGTTTGGAGCGTTGGGATACCGAGTACGTTCGCGTAAGCCGGGTCACCTTGTGCCAATACTTCAGGTGTGAGTTCGAGCCAAACACCCATGACTTTGTTCATGATCAAGAATCCAACGATTGCCGCAAGTCCGGCTACGCCGTCACCTGCTAAACCGATGGCGACACCGACTGCGAACAAGAGCGCCAAGTTCGAGAAGATGATTCCACCTGCTTGCTCCATCAATTGAGCGAATTTCACGACGCCTTCGTTCGTTAACCAACCAGCGCGTGATGTAAGTTGTGGGTTTTGCATTGCGTTACCGAACGCAAGAAGAAGACCGGCTGCCGGCAAGATCGCAACAGGAAGCATAAGTGCTTTACCGACTTTTTGAAGAACACCAAAGATCTGCTTAAACATCAACATTTCCTCCTTTTTTTAAGCACGTATAAACAATATGATAGCGGCGTAGATGTCAGACAACCGACGTATCTAAACGTTTTCATAAATCACGTTTATAAAAACAGAAAAGGCATGAATAAGGATAGAACGTAGACCTCTCCCAATGGAGACATCACATAACGTTCCACTCCTTACTCATGCCTGATCGAATCAGTAACACGTAAGACACGTGGTATCATTTATCTACTTGTTAGGCGCTGGAGATGCATCGTCAAATATGTCGCTTCACCTCGTGGGACAGGACGCTTTAATTCGCGTTCCATGATGCCCATCAGCTCCCAAGCAGTACTATAGCATAGCGGATATTCGTCGCGCAACACCTTTTCAATTTTTTGTGGTGCCTCGACCGTCTCACCTGTCGCGACCCGCTCAACGGCGTACCTTAAGTGCCGAAGTAAGCGCTTATAATCGAGTGATGTCCGGTCCATTTTCACGTTCAAATGACTCTCAATCGTCTGAACAATTTGCCCGATGATTTGATTATGACGGTTGACCTCGAGGACGTTTTTGAACGTCGTCGCCGAGTGAATATGAAGGGCGATAAACCCTGTTTCCGCATCCGGGAGCAAAACGTTCAATCGTTCATGAAACATATCGACGATCCGTTCCGCGAGCGCAAACTCGTTTGGATAGAGCGATTCCGTTTCAAGTAAAAACGGATTCGTCACTTCCATCCCTTGTTCGATTCGCTTCATCGTGAAGAACAAGTGATCCGTCAAACCGATATGGATGTGCTCATCGACTTTCTTGCCCGTACTCGTCTCAATGAAGCAGACAATCTCTTGCATGAACGCAATGAAGTCCTCGTCGACATGTTTGACGAGTTCTTGATATTGAGATTGCTCTTCTTTATCTGTCAGTTGATACACTTTCTCCGGGACGCTGGCCGGGTCGACGAGGTCGCCTGGTTTTTTGCCAAAGCCAATCCCCTTCCCGAGTAGAATGACTTCCGGATCCGTATCATGTTGACAAATGACAACGCTATTATTCAACACTTTTTTGATCGTATACATCGGTAATGTCATTCGCATCGCATCCCTTACTAAAAATCGTTTCGCTATCTAGTATATCGGTTCATGCCCTAAAAAAGTAGGGACAAAACAAAAAAGGCGAACATTTCTGTCGCCAATTAAAACATTGAATAACCGCTCTTTCGTAAGAAACGAATCGTCACACCAGCTAGAATTGCACCGAGCAATCCAAAGCCGAGCATGAATAAATCGAGAAGTTGCAACCCGACGAGTCCTTCATAGACACTCGTAAGCGCGGTCGATGTCTCGGTCACGTAACTCGAAAGTTTGACATTATCAATCATCATGATGACAAAAATTGGATAAATGAACACGAGTGTCCATGTCTTTTTAAGTAACATATTCAAGATGAAGCCGATACTGAAAAAAATCGTCATATATAAAACGGCTCCAATGACTGCTTGGATAATATGCATGTGTTGCCCCCCTTGTCCGCTCTTCATTATACAAAATTTCGACCAACGAGGTCAAAGAACTTCCTATGACAATTTCGAAAGAAAAACAGCCCGTTCTGAGACAGAACGAGCCATGCAATCATGAAATTAGAACTTCCCTTTTTTAAGGACGAGTCCGTATTTTTTCAATTCGATGAAGTGTTTGTTGTCAATGACTTTCTTCATGAATGAAGCGTTGCGACCGAAGATCTTTTTGCCCATCACGATTCCGATTCCATCGTTATGACCGAGTGAAGCAACTGTTCCTTTGCTCTCGTAAGTGAACTTCGAAGTCGATTTGCCATTGATAAGTGCCGCGATGTTTTTCGCAACGTTGTGCGCTTGTTGTGTCGCGATTTGTGCCGTCGGTGGGTATGGACGGTTCGATGCAGGGTCCATGACCGCTGAGCAGTCACCGATGATGAAGACGTTGTCGTGACCTGGTGCACGGTTGTCCGCTTCCACCATGACACGGTTACGGACCGCTTCAAATCCTGATTTTTCGATGATCGGGCTACCACTTACGCCACCTGTCCAGATGATCGTGTTGGCACGAATCGTTTCTGTCGTGTCACCTTGAAGTGGACCGAATGTCACCACACCTGGCTCGACACCTTTGATTCCGTTACCGAGTTTCATCTCGACACCGTTACGCTCCAACCATTTCTGTGCGTATGTCGTGAGTTCTGGGTCGAAACCAGGAAGAACTGTTGGTGCCGCTTCAATGTTGACGATGCGAACCGCTTCGCGTGGAACGTCATACTGTTTGCAAAGTTCAGGGATTCGGTTGACGATTTCACCGAGGAATTCGATTCCTGTAAATCCGGCACCACCGACAACGATCGTCACGAACGAGTTGTCTGAAGAACCGTTTGTTTTATATTGAGCGAATGAATATTCGATGTGCTCTTTGATTTTACGAACACTGTTCAACGAGCTGATTGTCATCGCATGTTCTTTCAAGCCTGGGATACCGAACGTTTCAGGTACACCGCCGAGACCGATGACGACATAGTCGTATTCGACGACAGAACCATCTTCAAGCGTGACTTGTTTGGCAGCAGTATCGACGCGATCGACGATCCCTTTGACAAGTTTCACACGTGACGGGTTCACAATATCGTTAATGTAGATGCGCGCTTGGTCTGGGTTCATCGTCCCAGCAGCTGGTTCGTGAAGCCATGTCGTTTGGTAGTGATAATCATGCTTGTTGATGAGCGTGATGTTCGCATCACCTGCAGCGAGTGTCTTTTGAAGGTTGACGGCTGTGATGAGTCCACCGAAGCCCGCACCAAGAATAACAATGTTAGGTCGTTTCATGTTCATTTCCACCTTGTTTAAAGTTTTGTTTTTTGAACAACTATGTTGTGTGTTTCTTCACATAGACGTTCACAATAAAGCCTATCCTTGTTCAACATCTGTTCACAATTGCTTCTGTTTCATTGTACGCTCTTTAAATTGAATTCTCAATGGAAAAGCTTATCTTCTTGAATTTTTTTTGAAAGTGTTGCATGTTTGTACTGAATGGATTTAATTCAATAAACTCTCTATAATAGATGTATACGCTTTGAGGAGGAATTCGATGAAGACGACGAAAGATGTAATCATCATCGGTGGCGGCCCGGTCGGACTGTTCACCGCATTTTATGCAGGCATGCGCCAACTCGATACGACGTTGATTGAAAGCTTACCGCAACTTGGTGGTCAGTTGTCAACGCTCTATCCTGAAAAATATATTTATGATATTGCCGGTTTCCCGAAAGTAAAAGCACAGGACTTGATCGATCAACTAAAAGCACAAGCTGACCAGTTCGAACAAGATTACCGTCTCGGTGAAACGGTGGAAACGGTGGAACGTCTCGAGGACGGCACGTTCGTATTGACAACAAATAAAGAAGAATATCATACGAAAGCCATCATTATCACGGCCGGAAACGGTGCCTTCTCGGCTCGTCCACTCGGGCTTGATGGCTGCGAAGATTACGCCAACCTTCATTACTTCGTCGACAACATGGAGAAATTCCGTGATCGCCGTGTCATGATTGCCGGCGGTGGCGATTCAGCCGTCGACTGGGCACTCATGCTTGAAGGAATCGCAAAAGAAGTCCACATCGTTCACCGTCGTGACCGCTTCCGTGCTCATGAACATACGGTAGAACAGATGAAGGCATCGACGATTAACGTCCTCACGCCCTATAACATCGAGTCACTGTCTGGTGAGACACACATCGAATCTGTCGAATTGACAGATAAGGATGGCGAATCAAAAATCGTTGAAATCGATGATTTGATTTGTAACTACGGATTCGTTTCATCGCTCGGTCCAATCAAGAACTGGGGAATGGAATTCGAGAAAAACACAATCCGTGTCGATTCACGTATGGAAACGACCGTTGCCGGCATCTTTGCTTGCGGTGATATCGCGACATACGAAGGGAAAGTAAAATTGATTGCGACCGGTTTCGGTGAAGCCCCAATCGCCATCAACCAAGTGAAACAGCTCGTGGATCCGACAGCTCGTCATCCGCAACACTCGACATCTGTATTTGCTGGGAAATAAACACTGAACCCCTGTCGCTCCCATGCACAGGGGTTCAGTTTTGTCTTGCAAGGGAGGTTAACATGAATATAGTCACAACAAATACAATTACCAATAAAATGCGCGATGAACTATACACGATCCATCAAGAGGTTTTTGGAGATATAAATCACTTTCATCAAAAGTTAATACGTAAAACAAATTTATTTTTTACTTTAGCGATTATTGACAACGAGATTCATGGCTACAAGATTGGCTATCCTCTCAATGAAGATTGTTTTTATAGTTGGATGGGAGCCGTCAAACCTGCTTCTCGTAATCTCGGTATCGCCTCACGGTTAATGGAGACACAGCACGAATGGGCTAAAAATCAAAACTATAAATCGATTGAAACAAAGACGATGAATCGTTGGCGACAAATGTTACTCTTAAATATTCGTCATGGTTTCGATGTCAAAGCAGTCAATATAGATAAAAATGGTCGCGAAAAAATCCTTTTGCGAAAACAGCTCAATGTTTAACAAAAAAGGTTATTTTTTGAGCGTCTGAACGATGACCCGGTCAATCCAGTCATCGAGTTGCGTAAACACAAATCCCGCCTTCTTCGCCTCAGCAATCGACATATAATAGTCGACATCCGAATCATACGGCGACGAGTCTCCATCTTTTATAATATGGACGGGTTTTCCGACGTGTTGACCGATTCGCTCCATTAAAGCACCCATGGAGATGAGCCCGTCACTTGCAGCGTTGAAAGGACCGGTCACGTTCGCACGTCCCACCCATTCTAAAAATGCTGCTGCTTCCGCACTCGAGATGAAGCCCATCTTTGCTTCCGGGTGATGCAAGACAACCGGTTCCTCGTTCCGGATTGCATCTACATAAAACTTCAATCGGTCTGTATAGTCATCCGGACCTAACACGATCGGTAATCGTACGGTCGCCACCGGGAAAGAGGCGCGATGGAAGAAGAATGATTCCGCCTCGCGTTTCCCTTGTCCGTAGTCATGTTCGGATTCAAGATGATATTCGTAATGGAGCGGATTGAAGTCGCTCTCTTTTAAATCAGGACCAGGTGCGTAGACCGACATCGTCGACGTGAGCACATATTTTCCGACTTTGTCCATGAACGCATCCGAGGCGATTTTTGCCTGATACGGAGTAAAACAAATGTTGTCATAGACGAGGTCGTACCGTTCGCGGGCCAAGTCTTTCATCGTCGCGACCGATTGCCGGTCTCCTTTGACAGACCGAATCCCTTCAGCTTCCGGTACCTGTAGTTGCCCCCTCGTCACAATCGTCACATCGTCCCCTGCTTCAGCAAGTCGCAATGCGAGCCGTTTTCCGAAATAGCGTGACCCTCCGAATATCAATACTTTTCTCATGACCCTGAATCCTCCCATTTGTAATGACGTCCCTACTCATTTTCCCTTCAAAGAAACAGACTAATCTACCACTTTTACGCGTATTCTTGCTATTCTAATAAGTAAAGACTTGTTAGGGGGCTCGAATATGCACCAAATCATGTTAGAAAAAGGTTGGACGTATGAACTACCACCACAGTATGCGATCTATCAGAGCTTATCTGATTTCAGTCGTTACTCTGTCCTCGACCAAGAGGAAGAGAGTGTCTGCTCATTCCGCATCACGAATGACACATGTACAATCACAGGCTTTCGGCCTTGGCAACATCACATCGAACTCGACGTAACTGCAAAAGTCATTCGGTTGATTTTGACAGAAGAAGAATAAGAACCGATCGCAATCGCGATCGGTTCTTTTTTAGCACTCCCCAGGCGTACCTGCATTCGTCGCTGTCCGGAAACTCGAACCGCAACCGCATGTTGCAATCGCATTTGGGTTTTTAATTGTGAAACCGCCACCGAGCATCGACTGCTTATAATCAATCTCGAGGCCATCAACGACCCCATGATCCACTTCCGCAACGATGACGCGGACACCATGATGGTCGAATTGAATGTCTTTGTCCGTCTTCTCCTCGTCGAAGCCCATCCCGTATGAAAGTCCTGTACATCCGCCACCTTGTACCTTCACTCGCAAGTATTGCGCATCCGGGCGTTCCGTCTGTTTCATCATCTCTAGCACTTGAAGTGCGGCTGACTCTGTTAAATGAATCATCTGAACTCCTCCTCATATATCTTCAATTCAAGTCAATTGACTTGTCATCTTGTGGATTATCTTGTATAACTAAACTGTAACAAAAAAAATTAAATCGTTCCATCTTCGGGGCAGGGTGAAATTCCCGACCGGCGGTATTGAAGAATATATTCTTCTCAGCCCGTGAGCGAGCAAGGCGTTGCTTGCTGATTTCGTGAGATTCGAAAGCCGACAGTATAGTCTGGATGGGAGAAGATGGCGGCATCCGACCGATATCCGGATGTTTTCTTTGACGTGGACTTTTCCACCTTGGAAAACATCTATTTCGTATGCGCGTAAACTCTCCCGATTGTCTTCATTGCAATCGGGTTTTTATATGCGACGGATGCCATTCATCGAGGAGCGACCTAAAGGAGAGATTCTGATGAAAACTACGCGCAACAAACGACTGACAACAATGGTGACTTTGGCGATGCTCGGGACGATCTCGTTCGTACTCATGCTATTTAACTTCCCGCTCCCATTTTTACCGCCATTCCTTAAAGTGGACTTTAGTGACATTCCTGCACTCATTGCCGGAATCGTCTTTTCCCCACTCGCAGGAGTCGTGGTCGTCGGTTTGAAAAACGTCTTGTACTACGTCTTTAACGGTGGCGGTGTTCCAGTCGGGGAAGTCGCAAACTTCTTCGCAGGTGTCGCATTCATGTACCCAGTTGCCTGGTTCTACCATAAGCGCAAGTCAAACAAAGCACTCGCTTCTGGATTACTTGCCGGTACAATCACAATGGCTCTCAGCCTCGCCATCTTAAACTATCTCGTCATCTTACCAGCCTACGCCTTCTTCTTCGGCATGGCAGACATGGCCGACCCGGCGGTGAAAACGGATCTTGTCCTTTACGGGATCTTACCGTTCAACTTGATTAAAGCGATCTTGATCAGCGCGCTCTTCGTCCCACTCTTCTTGAAATTGAAGCCGTGGATCGAACGTCAACGCGTACAACTTCAAGCATAATCAATATACGAGCATCTAGGCGTTGCCTAGGTGCTTTTTTCAACCATATTGTAAGGAGGGTCATTCATTATGACAGACGAACAGGATTTGGTTCATTTTCTAAAACAAGACGCCGAGCTCATAAAGCTTCTCCACGCCGTCGCCAACCTCGATTTACCGGATTGTTGGATTTGTGCGGGATATATTCGTTCAAAAGTCTGGGACCACCTTCACGGATACGAAACATCGACTAAAACAGATGATGTAGATGTGATTTATTTCGACCCAAACCAACCAGAGGAAGCAGTCGAAAAACAACTCGAAGAGCGATTATTCCGCCTCATCCCCGATGTACCTTGGTCTGTCAAAAATCAAGCGAGAATGCATCACGTCAACAACCTTCCACCCTATGCCTCATCGGTCGATGCGTTGGCACATTTTCCTGAGACCGTCACCGCGATCGGGGTACGTCTTCAATCGGATGGTTCCCTCATCCTCGCTGCCCCACACGGCATTCACGACTTGATCAACATGCACGTTATACCGACACCACTCTTTGATTCGAACTCTTCAAAGCATCCCATCTATCTGGAGCGGTTGCAGCAAAAGAACTGGTCCGCCAAGTGGCCAAACATCACCATACATACATCCTTCTCATACTAAAAAACGCAACCACCGAAGTGATCGCGTTTTCTTATACCGATTAAAGAAGAAGTCCAGCCAATGTAGCTGACATCAAGTTTGCAAGCGTACCTGCAAGAATCGCGAGAACACCCATGCGTGCGATGTCACCACGACGGTTTGGCGCCATACCACCAAGACCACCGAGAAGGATCGCGAGTGACGAGATGTTTGCGAAACCACAAAGTGCGAATGCAATCATCGCTTCTGAACGAGCTGACAAATCACCAGAACCGATGATTGGAGCAAACTCAGAGAAAGCAACGAATTCGTTCAAGACTAGTTTTTGACCGAGGAAGCTACCGAATTGTACAGCATCCGCCCATGGTACACCAATCACGAATGCAAGTGGCGCGAAGACGTAACCGAGAATCAATTCGAGTGACAAGCTATCAAATCCGAAGAGTCCACCAACTGAACCGAGGATCAAGTTGACGAGCGCAATCAATGAAACGAATGCAAGAAGCATCGCACCGACGTTCAAGGCAAGGAAGAGACCGTCAGAAGCACCACGTGCCGCTGCATCGACGAAGTTCGCCGCTCTGTCTTCTTCATCTTCTACAATCTCGATGTCGTCATCGTACTCTTCTGTTTCTGGTACGATGATTTTCGCGAATAAAAGACCTGCTGGCGCTGCCATGAAGCTCGCTGCGAGCAAGTATTCGAGTGGTACACCGAGTGCTGCATAACCTGCAAGTACAGATCCGGCAACCGATGCGAGTCCACCGACCATGACTGCGAAGAGCTCAGACTGTGTCATTGTAGGAAGGTACGGCTTGATGACAAGCGGTGCTTCCGTTTGACCGACGAAAATGTTCGCTGTTGCTGAAAGTGACTCTTTACGTGACGTACCAAGTGCTTTCGCAAGGGCAGTACCGAGGATACGGATGACCCACTGCATGACGCCGAGGTAGTAAAGCAATGCGATTAATGATGACATGAAGATGATAATCGGAAGGACTTGGAATGCGAAAACGAAGTTGTCGCCACCGACTGCTGTTCCGAATACGAAGGCAATCCCGTCACCCGCTGTGTTCAAGACAGCTTGAACCCCATTTGAGATCCATTCAAGCGCCTTACGTCCCCATGCCGTATATAAGACGAGGAATGCAAATGCGAATTGAACAGCGAACGCTGCCAAGACCGTGCGCCATTTGATGGCTTTACGGTTGGTAGAGAAGATGTAAGCGATTGCAATTAGTGCCAAAATACCAACCACACTCATGATTTTCATTGATGTTGTGCTCCTTTCATATTAAACAAACCAATTATATGTGTCATACCCGAAAAGAGATGTGCCCTACCGTTTGAAACGCTTTCTTTTTATCGTTGTTAAACGTCAGACAACCTACATTCGAACCTCTTAGAATATAACATCCCTCTTTTTAAAATGCAACGGGGGAAATAAAAAAGTTTGAGGTCATCCCTCAAACTTTTTACCATGCCATCTCTTCGATTTTTTCATACACCTTCGTCACGAGCTCTTCTGGCGTCTCACCCGTCACGACTTCCCCGTCAACGAGGCAAAAGAGATCGAGGGAACAGACACCACAATAGCCTGTACAGCCGTATTCGACCACATCAAGGTCCGGATCGGATTCTAATTTAGCCCGGGCAATTTGTGAGCCCATCGCCAAATTCGAGGCACAAAATTCGATGATTGGATTCATCATATATGTCACCGTCTTTCTTTACGTGAATTATCGGAAAATGGTTCTTCTACGGCAGATTATAACATGATACAGTTGAAGAGTAACAAAGGGGGATTATTATGCGCAAATTAGTCGTCTTAGGAGGCGGTTACGGGGGAATGCGTGTGATTGAAAGAGTGCTTGGACATCAGTTACAAGACATCTCGGTCACGCTCGTCGATCGCTTGCCTTATCATGGATTGAAAACAGAGTATTACGCACTGGCCGCAGGAACGGTCTCGGACCGCGATATTCGAATCGACTTTCCGGATGAAATCGATTACATATACGGACAGGTCACGGACATCGACACCGAAGACAAAATGGTCCTGCTCGCGAGTGGAGAAAAAGTGCCCTACGACGACCTTGTCATCGGATTAGGGTGCGAAGACAAATATCACAATGTCCAAGGGGCCGCCGAGTTCACGTACAGTATTCAAACACTTGAAGAGTCACGTAAGACACAACAAGCAATCAATGGTCTACGACCAGGGTCGGTCGTTTCTGTCGTCGGTGCCGGGCTGTCCGGTGTCGAACTCGCCAGCGAACTTCGTGAGAGCCGACCTGATTTGACGGTCCGTTTATTCGACCGCGGACCATCCGTCCTGTCTTTCTTATCTAATCGTGTTTCGATGTACGTACAATCTTGGTTCGAGGAGCACGGCGTCGAAGTCATTAACAATGCCAACATCACACGTGTCGATGCTGACGGACTATGGAACCACGAAGACTTGTTCCCATCTGATTTGACCGTATGGACGGCCGGGATTCAACCGGTCGCTGTTGTACGGAACCAAGGTTGGGAGCTCGATGGAGGCGGACGTGTCAAATTGACGGAACATCACTTCGTTCCTGGACTGCCGGACGTGTTTGTCGTTGGTGACAATGCGAGCTTACCGTACGCACCGTCCGGACAACTCGCCGAAGCCCAAGCCGAACAGATTGTCCAAGTCTTGCTTTGCAAATGGAAAGGCGTCAATTATCCAGAATTACCCGACATCAAACTGAAAGGGACGCTCGGTTCCCTTGGGAAGAAGGCAGGCTTTGGGGTGTTTATGGGGAAACAATCACTCACTGGGAAAGTAGCCCGACTATTAAAATCAGGTATCCTTTGGAAACATAAAGTCATTAAATGAGTATATTGCGAACGAGCCTCCATGGCTGGTTCGCTTTTTTGATTTGTTCATCTGTAATTTCCATTCATTTCTCTTACAATTGAGCCAAAAGTCTTGTATCTGAATCCCCTGTATCCTTATCTAAATATTCAGATATTTAATGCCATTGGCGTATTCTACACGTTGGCAAAACTTGTTACTCTATGGTCACGGCAGTTGGACATCCCGTCATCTTGCCTACATACCTTAAAGGAGGAAACAAGTTGAAAAAAATCTGTAGCTCCGTCCTCGCCTCATTGCTCGTCTTGTCAACCGTACCTGGGGGCGCGGATGCCGCCCCAAATAAAGAGAAAGAACGCGTCATCGTCGTCTTCAAGAAGTCGGCAAAGAAAATCCCCCTTTCCATCGATGGCATGGAAGTTCGCCAACAGTACGCGAACATTCCAGCCGCCGCACTCGAAGTACCAAAAGCCGCATTGAACGGCTTGAAAAACAATCCACACGTCGCACATGTGGAAGTGGATCAAACGGTACAGATTGAGAATCAAACACAAGACTGGGGAATCCCCAAACTAAAAGCTCCTTCATCTTGGCAAAGCGGATTCACTGGGAAAGGTGTCAAAGTATCCGTCGTTGACACAGGAATCTCGGCCCATCCTGATTTAACAATCGCTGGCGGTGCCTCATTCAGCACGGTCACGAGTTCGTATGCCGATGACAACGGTCACGGTACTCATGTTGCTGGGATCATCGGTGCACGGAACAACAGCATCGGAACGGTCGGGATTGCACACGAAGCAAGCATTTACGCCGTCAAAGCACTTGAGGCGAACGGAAGTGGTAGCTTATCGAGCATCATCGCCGGGATTGACTGGTCGATCACAAATGATATGGATATCATCAACTTGAGCCTCGGGACGACGAGTCCATCGACGACGCTCCAACAAGTCGTCGATCGTGCCAACAACGCGGGCATCCTTGTCGTCGCGGCAGCGGGTAACAACGGTCGTACCGATGGGTCGGGTGACCTCGTCAACTATCCGGCTCGTTACAGTTCGGCAATCGCTGTCGCTGCAACCGATATCAACAACAACCGCGCCTCGTTCTCGGCGACAGGAAGTACTGTCGAAGTGGCAGCACCTGGTGTCGGCATCAACTCGACCCTCTCAAATGGGGGCTACGGCCAAATGAGCGGAACATCGATGGCGACACCTTATGTGGCGGGTAACCTCGCGCTCATGAAGCAAGCCTTCCCTACGCTATCGAGCACACAACTCCGTACAAAATTGTCACAAGATTCCATCGACCTCGGTGTAGCGGGTCGTGACACATGGTTCGGGAACGGACTTGTCCAAGCCCCTACTGCTGGTGGTACGACGCAACCTGTCCAAGCACTCACGACGACAGTCTCGACATCGAAGTCATCGTACTATGCGGGTGAAGTCGTCTCGATTTTTTCGTCCGTACGTAATTCGAATGGTCAAGCGGTCGCAAACGCCGATGTTCGTGTGACGGTCACACAACCGAACGGTACTACGCTTGTCGGTACAGGCAAGACGAATTCATCAGGAGCCATCACATTCACACTCTCGACGAATTCTTGGTCACAACGCGGTACGTATCAAGTGAAGTCTGATGCGACGCTTAGCGGCTACACGGCTGGTTCAGCGACGTCATCGTTCCAGCTTCTCTAAACGAAAAAGTCGAGCGCATCGCTCGACCTTGTCGATCGACGAATCAAGTCGTGTCATGCGACCTGGTTCGTTTTTTTTATAGTTTGCCTACTTATAATCGTTGCGCGGTATCCATCAGCTGTGTCGAAGACGTCGCAATCTGGGTCGTGGCACGCTTGAGTTCGGCTATTGATTCCACAATCTCATCGATATCACCGGCAAGACTCCCCATCTGCCCGTCAGCATGCTCCGAATCACCCGAAATTTGGAGGAAGGCATCCGTCACTTCATTGATCCGTCCCATCGTCTGCTTCATCTCTTGCTCGGTCGATAAGACGCGGCTCGAAGTCTCTTCCATCTGGTTCGTGAGACGCTTCACCAAATCCTCCACCTCTTCTGCCGCTTGTTTCGATTGACTCGCGAGCGTCCGTACCTCGGAAGCGACGACTTGGAATCCTTTCCCTTGCTCGCCTGCCCGTGCTGCTTCAATCGCGGCATTCAAGCTAAGTAGGTTCGTCTGGTTGGCAATTTGTTTGACCGAATCCGCAATCGTCATGATCTCGTTCATCAATCTTTCGAGCGCCTTGATTTCCTGAGCTGAATCGGAGAGGTCACGCGCGATTTCATCAAGGCGTCCCGCCTCCGACAAAATCGTGTCTTTCCCACTCACTGAAGAGTGAAGTACCGTCCGTAGCTTTGTCTGCGTGAGTGAACTTGAATGCTTCATATCATCTGCCCGCTCATTCATCGACTGAAAACTAGCCATGACTTCTTGTGAGAGGGCGGCCAAATCTTCACTCGCCTGCTGAATCGTTTGACTGATTTCATCTTTCACGTGTTGCATCTGGTCACGAACGACGTCTGCTTCATCGTCAAACATCTCGAGCACGATTTGTTGCTCGAAGTTAAAGATTTTCGAGACGGCCATCATCAACCTCATTTTCGAGTCCGCATCGAGCTGCTCATGTTGAATCGATAAGACGAGCGTCTCGAATATTTTTTGGAAGGCTGCCATATACCACTTCCCTTTTAGACCGATCAGATAATGACGTTTGGCGATGGCGAGACGTCGATCAATATATGCTTCATTCAACTTTCCTTCAAACATTTCCATAATATGATTGGAGAGAGTCAATTTTAATTTGTCCGAAGACGAATGTTGCCGAATCAAATCTTTCATCTCGTCAATCTTTTCGAGCTCTTCATAAAACACATCAACTAACTGAGGTGTCAGTTGACGTAATTCCTGTTGATACGCACGTAAATAAGCTAAATCCTCACGTTCGAGACGAATCAACTGACGTTGTCGTTCCAACCCACTTGGTAAATCAATCAGCAAGTGCTCCATTTGGGACGAGGTGTCTAAATGGATCGGCATATTTCGTTTTCGGGCAAACATTGAACAGTCCTCCTTCAGTAATGGATTCATTTTAATTTTCAAAGTATTATAAATGTTATACAAGTTATGTTCAGCTTAGCCCGGTAGACAAAAGTTGTAAAATCTTTTTCTGAATTATAGGTAAACAAAAAACGAACCTTGCTATCGCATGGTTCGTCCACTTGCTCACTATTTTATATGATTGACGGATCCTTGTTTCGCCTCAATTGCCGCATACACTTTTCGTAACTGAACGACCCCTTCGTCAATCACTTCTCCGTCGAGCAAGACGAGCGGATAAAACCATTCATCGTCTTTAAGCGCCTGGGCAAACTCGTCCTCACTCTGTTCGAAATCGATATACTCGAAAGAAAAGGACTGCTCCGGATACTTGCGTCCGAGCGCACTTTGCAACCACTCATACGTCTCGGTCGAACTCGGTGCACCGACACAACTAGCACATTGAACCTCTGCCCCATAAACCGTGATTTTCATATTCATTCCCCCTCGAAACCATTATACAGAAATCTTCCCCACTCCCGATGACGAAACGCTCAGCGTAAATGATTGAGAAACACTCTCAAACTTGCTAGAATAAAGTAGAACGAGAAAGGGGTAGATACCATGGAAATGTTTGATCAAGTCCAAGAAGTGCTCGATAAATTGCGTCCGTTCTTGCTTCGTGACGGCGGAGACGTCGAACTCGTTGATGTCGAAGAAGGCATCGTCAAGCTCCGTTTGATGGGTGCTTGCGGCAGCTGCCCGTCTTCAACAATCACGCTAAAAGCCGGTATTGAGCGTGCGCTCATCGAAGAAGTACCAGGCATCGTCGAAGTAGAACAAGTATTCTAAGCAAAAAGGGAGACATTCGTCATCCCTTTTTTTCATGCTTCCATTCATTTAAACTCTCAACCATATAGGTCGGGAGTTTTTCTTGTTCTTGAATAAATGCCGGACCGTGTACACCTGAGTTGACGTGAAGTGTACGGATTCCCCCATTGATCCCGAATAGAATATCTGTATGATAGTTATCCCCTACCATCACGACATCCTCTTTCGTCAATCCAATCATGTCGAGTGCAATATCAATCATGACCGGTTCTGGCTTCCCGATAAAGAATGGTTCTTTTTCGGTCGTCACCGTCAACACGGATGTGAGCGACCCGTTCCCCGGTAAAAACCCTCGCTCTGTCGGAATGGCGATATCCCCATTCGTCGAAATGAATCGGGCTCCCGAACGAATGGCGATCGCCCCTCGCGCCAACTTCTCATACGTAATGTGACGGTCGAGACCGATGACCACATAGTCCGCTTTCGGTTCGTCCGTGACGTGGAACCCACGAGATTCTAAGGCGAGTCGGAGTCCGTCTTCGCCAATCATATAAACGCTTGCCCCCGGAGACATCTTCTCAATATAAAAAGCCGTCGCCATCGCACTCGTCAACACGTTTTCTGCCTTCACATTTGCCCCCATTGAAATCAACTTATCTGCAATTTGCTGTTGTGTCATCGAGGCGTTATTCGTGACGAATAAGTATGGCACGCCCATCGCTTCTAACTCGTTGACGAATTCAACTGCCGCTTGGACGGGCTCTGTTCCGGCATACATCGTACCATCCAAATCAAATAAATATCCTTTTATCGGTTCCATCCAATCACTCGCTTTCTGGTAAGAATGCGGACACCGGTCCAAGTTCGACCTCTAAGTAGCGACGAACTTGCGTCGAGAACGCTGTGAAGTCTTGTTTTGACGTCTTCACCCATTCATCAAAGCGTGACGCGTCTGCATCGACGAACTCACGGACATAGTAAGCACGCAATCCGACGAGCGCCTTGGCGGCCTTCCCCGTCTTCTCATCGAGCACGCGTTCATCGAGTAGAATGTCGACAATATCTTCATAGCTACCTGGGTCTCGCATGATGAATCCGTCAATCATCGAGTTCCCTACGTCGATGACCCCTTCCATCAGGAGGACAGCCATTCGTTGTTTTGCAAGTTCTACTGTGAACGCATCCCCGCTCAATTGATCGGTGTGCGCTAACATCGTTTCCATTTGTTCCAGTGTCTGATTAATCTTCTCTCTATTCACAAAATACATGATGATCCCCCCTGCTGTTAATACTAATGCTTTTTCGGTCAGGAGAAAAGAATCTGTCCTATTTACATCATTTATAAAATTGTGATACACTAATCAACGGATTTAAGCCGTAAAAAGTATAACACATTTAATAGAGATAACGTGGAGGGTACAACACTATGGAACGTGAATTAGCATTAGAAATCGTACGAGCAACGGAAGCCGCAGCACTCGCATCATCGAAATGGATCGGACGCGGGCAAAAGAATGAAGCCGATGACGCAGCTACGTCAGCGATGCGCGAAGTTCTCGGAACAGTGAACATGGATGCGACGGTCGTGATCGGCGAAGGTGAACTCGATGAGGCACCGATGCTCTACATTGGGGAAAAACTCGGTACGACGTTCGGTCCGAAAGTCGACATCGCCGTTGATCCGCTCGAAGGTACATCCATTGTCGCAAAAGGACTCGGAGATGCGATGGTCGTCATCGCTGTTGCGGATGAAGGTGCCCTCCTCCACGCACCAGATATGTACATGGATAAGCTCGTCGTTGGGCCGAACTTAAAAGGAAAAGTCTCGCTCGATGAACCACTCGAGTCGATCATCGAAAAAGCAGCAAAATATAACAATAAACGCATTGAAGAAGTGACGGTGATCATGCAAGACCGCGATCGCCACGAACACCTTCGCCAAGCCGTCATGAACGTCGGCGCACGCGTCAAATTGTTTGAGGATGGCGATGTCTCGGCCGGAATCGCAGCTGCCGTCAAAACAAATCCGATTGATATTTTCATCAGTACAGGCGGTGCTCCTGAAGGCGTCATCACGGCTGCAGCTGTCAAAGCGCTTGGCGGAGACATGCAGGCCCGTCTTCACCCGATGAATGAAGAAGAATCTGCACGCGTCATCTCGATGGGTATTGTTGATCCGCTCCAACTCCTCACGCTCGACGACCTCGTCAAGAGTGATGACTGTATCTTCGCCGCAACAGGTGTCACGTCAGGTGAGTTGCTCGATGGCGTCAAATTCTTAACAGATGATATCGTCGAGACGACATCACTCGTCATGCGCTCAAAGACACGTACGATTCGTAAAGTCGTAGCCGAACACCACTTGTCGTTGAAACCATACTTACAAAAAACTGAAGTCAACGCCTAATCAAAAACGCCTTGCTCAATCACTTGAGCGAGGCGTTTGTTTCTTTAAAATCCTTGTTCTGTTCCGTGCACTGGCTCATTCGAATCAACTTGCTTGTCTTGAATCGAATCGTAGAACGTCGCGTACGTCGTCGAGAAGTAAGGTCCGATGAAGAAGAATCCGATCCCGAGCGTCAAGATCCCGACGAGGAACCAACCAAAGAAGGACAAGACGAGCATGAAGGCTTCCATCTTGTGCCCATCCATGAGACGACGTGATTCTGTGATCGACTCGAGTGCCGAAAGTTCAGGCTGGTCGCGCAAAATGTACGGTGTGAGTGAGTACGAGAAGGCTTTGATGATTCCCGGTACAATCAACAACAAGGTCCACAACACGATAAAGAGGCTCATGACAAAAGACGTGATGACATGTTTGAAGTAACGTGTTTGGAACGGTTTGAACATTGTCGAGAGCGAGGCACCCTTTTCACGTGATACGCCGAGTGCGAGCCATGACCAACCGATGGTGAGTGGTGCAATCAAGATTTGAAGAACGGTCGACACAAGACTTAACGTGGCGTCTGTCGATGTAAGGGGCGCTGTCGAATTCGGATCAATCTCAGGCGCGAGCGACTGGGGAATCCCGTTGATGATGACGAACAAGAGTGCCAATCCGGCCATCAACCACCATTTTCCTTTCAAGGCGTGTCGTGCATGTTGTTTCCATTCAGATCTCATAGTAATCCATCCTTTTTCGTAGTCTTTCTATTAGTGTACGTGAAAAGGTGACCATACGTTTCAAAAAACATAAAAAAAGGGAAAGGAATTTTTCCTTTCCGCTTAGCGAATCATCACATTGCCTAAAAAGAACTGAGACATGGACAAGATCAACAACAGCACCCCGAGTGATAACACAAGGTGAGATGTGACTTTGAAGACACGGCCTCGCAAGAACGAATGGCCATATTCAAAGCGACGGATGATCAACACATGAACGAGTTCAAATAGAATGACTGCCGCCGTAAAATAAAAGGTCATCATGATATGGAAACCAAAAAAGAACATGGCCAATATCCCGAGTCCGAAGTTATGAATTCGATTATGGACGTCATCCCGATCCCCGACGGTCGTTTGTACATGTTGCATCCAAATCACCTCACTATCAAAACCAAAAAACGACGAAACTATCCTTAATGACAATTTATCACATTTTTCCAACCTCAAAACCGGAAGTCACGACTTTTTACCTAAACGAAATATTTGGAAATCAAATGTAATAAAAAAAGTGCTGACGGCTCAGCACTTCACACTTTTGATTCATCGGTCTTGTTAAACTTACGCTTCAACTTCAGTTTTTGCTTCGTTCCCCCAAAGACGGGTCCACTCTCTTCTTCGTTGATTTCCGTTTCTTTTTTCAAAACGAAATAAGGACATCCAAAGTTGCAATATTCGTATACGTAGTCCAGCACGTGATCAATTCGGTTCTCATAGGTCGCCAATTTAGATTGCGGTTCATAGAATCCCTTCAATCGCAACTGACCATGCCCCCAATCACCGACGATGTAATCGTACTTATCTAGCACGTCACTATAGCGTGCGATAAACGCCTCTTCATCGAACCCGTCCCGTTTTTCTTCCAAGACGGTATATCCGTGGCGATTCACTCGAATCATCGCTCCCACCTCCACTCTGTTATCATAGCATGCCCCCGTCGATGCGCTCTATCCTTTTCGAATCACTTCATGACGGGCGACGATTGTTTCTCTTAATACATCCCGCAGAAGTTCGGGCATGAAATATCGCTTCGGTTGGTCTGCCAAATAAGGAAGAAGCGGACCGAATGTCAACATATCGACCGTTGCGACACGATATGTCCGATTTAAATCCAATCGTTCCCCCATCACATAAGTCTGACCGTCACGTTGTTCGATTTGATAGAGACTCGGTTCTCCGAGAACGGTCCCTCTGAACCCGAGACCTCTGACATGCATATTCGTGAACGTTTCTTCATTAGTATCGTGAAGGAAACGCGCCAACGTCTCCCCGTCCAATGTCAGCACACAAGGGTTGATTGGATGCGGACAGATCCGATGCAACATGTTGAGCGTCACCCCACCCGGTGCAAGGCCTTCTAGCACAACCCCAGATGGGATGATTCCCACATCCGCCGCACACCATTCGACCATTCCTTCAACGAGCAGGTCACCAAGTGGAGAAGGTCCGAACCAATCGGAGGCGTATCCATCCGTCTCTGCAATCGTGACATCAAGAAGGCGTTCGGCATCTGCCCCTTCTGTGCGCAACAAAGCCAACGTGTCTGGACTATCCGATTGCTGAGACAGTTCGTGAAGGCGCGCTTCTTTCGATACGATTCCTGACTCGCCAAGCGTCAGTGTGACTTCACCGACGTACTTCCCATATTTTCCGGCCTGTGCAATCAACACACCGTTCGTTATCACGCCTTCATCTAAGACATGATGTGTATGCGCACCGAGAATCACGTCGATTTCAGGAAACATTTCAGCTAATCGCTCGTCTCCAAAGAACCCAAGGTGACTGAGCGCGATGATGACATCACAATGCGCCAACTGTTTCAGCGCTCGCTCCGCCGCCTCGTAAGGCGATTCAATCTGCCAGCCGAGCTCTGGGTATAACTCTTCATATGGAGCGGTCACACCAAACAGGCCGATGTGGAAACCATCTTGCTCGAGAACGAGCGTCTCATCGACCCAATTCGGTCGTGACCCGTCTGCTTCATATACATTCCCAAGTAAGATGGGAAATGTCGCTTCGTCATACAGTTCGGCCAGCCAATCATGAGGAAAGGTAATCCCTTCGTTGTTTCCGATGGTGACGGCTGTCGGACGAAGTCGCTCGAGCAAACGAACATTCAACTTCCCACGTGTCACTTCCGTCGCCGGATGGGTACGGTCGGCATGATCCCCTAAATCAAAGTACAGCGTGTCGTCCGTCCGATGTTCTTCTAGAAATGAAACAAGTTTCGGCCATTGGTCGAACTTTGAATGAAGATCGTTGTAATGAAAAATAGTCAGTGTCGTCATGGCCATCCCTTCCTTCTAAAACAAACTGATTTGTCTCGGTGCGAGTTCATACTCGAGGCCAAGGATCTCAATGAGTCGCTTCGCATTCGGTGCCGCATCCCCGGCCGAGTTGTTGTTAAAGTATACATACACATCTTTCGCTTCACGGTCAATCTCACGAAGTGAGGTCGCCAATTCTTGCAATTCTTCCTCGCTATACCGGTACAGACAGCGAACATGCCGCCATTCTTGACTCGTCATTCCAGGTTTTTTGAGCCATCCTGACGTATTGCGTCCATGCAATCGAACGACCGCAACATCAGGATGTGTCACGACCGGTACGAACGGGATGCTGCTCTCTTTCGTTTGCGGTTCATCGCAAATCGTGTTGATGAACCGCTGCTCCTTCAAAAATTGAAGCGTCCGGTCCCGGAACGCTTCTGAGAACCAGGTCGGATTGCGAAACTCGATGGCAATCTCGTAATCTGACAGCTCGGCACGAAGCGTTCTCAAATAATCCAGGTGTGGCTTTGACACATCGAACCACGGCGGCAATTGAACGAGCACAGCCCTTAATTTCCCCGCTCGTTTTAACGGATCGACCGAGACGCGATAACGCTCAAACAGTTCAATCAAAGGCGTTTTCGGCTCACGATCATGTCCGCTCATTTCCCTGGAAACTTTCACAACGAATTGAAAACGATCCGGTGTTTCCCCATCCCATTTTTCGAAATTTTTCACCGGTTGAATCGCATAGAAGGTCGAGTCGACTTCAACAGTCGGAAAATGTCCCGCATATGTCGATAATTTATGTTTTCGTTCTTCTGGGGTCGTATACAGCAAATCGTGGTCACCCCATCCGGTCACACCTACATAGATCATAGCGTCCTCCTTTACGATTCTGAAATGGCGGCCGCTTTCCGTTTCGACCAGTTCCATGTGCCCATGTATGTGACGAGCAATAGGACGAGTCCCATCATGAACGGATAGCGCATATCAATATCAAAGGCGATTCCCGCCAATGTCGGCCCTAAAATATTCCCAATACTCATATAAGCGTTGTTCATCCCCATGGCAAGACCTTGCTCGTTTCCTGCAAGTTTCGACACGAGCGTGTTCAACACCGGTCGTAAAATAGATGTCGATAAGAAAATCACGAGTGTCACTGCGAAGAAGAGCATATACGTACCAGCGAACAAAGATAACAAGAAGCCGAATGAGGCGAGCGCGATGAAAGCAAGTACGACCTTGGTCTCACCCAACCATTCGACGAGACGGTCCACCGCAAACAATTGAACGATAACACTCACAATCCCTGTTCCGGTTACCATGATGGCAATTTCCTGTGGTGTCGCACTGAACATCTCGCTGACATAGAGTCCGAGTACCGATTCATACGCCATCAGACCAAACGCCATGACGAGGTTGATGACCAATACGAAGAAGTATGGTTTTCGCGTCGACATGACCAGCTGTGTCGGTAAAGATTCTTTTATTTTTGGTGCCACGTACGGAGCACGGTCCGGCTCCTTAAGAAGGAGTACAGACGAAATGACAGCGACGAACGATACAATCGCTGAAACGAGCAACGGTGTCTTCAAGCCGAATTCAGCAAAAAAGCCCCCAATCCCTGGTCCGACCACAATTCCAAGCGACATTGCCGCGGAAATATAACTGTTCCCTCGAGCTCGTTGCTCGAGTGTCGTGATATCTGCCACATAAGCGAAGATGGCAGGAATCAAAAGCGCTGCACCAACACCCCCGATGGCACGAGAGATGAGAAGAATCGTCAAATTATCTGATAGATAGAAGACTCCCATCGAGATGGTGAATCCAATCAGACCGAGAATGATCATGAGTCGGCGCCCGTAGACGTCTGCCCATTTCCCGGCAATCGGTGACATGACGAGCTGGGCACCCGCAAATACGGAAATCATGAGTCCGGCGGCTGTCCCTCCCTCGCCAATCATCTTTAAGTAATCCGGAATAATCGGGATGATAATCCCAAACCCGGCGACGGCGATAAACATGTTCAACATGAGAATCGCCAATTGATTTTTTTGTTTTGTCGTCAACGCATGTCACTCCCTTTTCATCTTTCCATTTTACTGTTTGAGTTCACATCCAGGCAAACAATTAAGACAGAAAAAACCCATCCTTGACCAAAGGATGGGCGAGACTTATGAGATGCGTGATTGAGCGAGTGATTCTTGTGACGTTCCCTTCGGAAGAAGAAGCGTGATCGCATAGACGATCATCGTCGGAACTGCCCAGGCAAGTCCGATATCCGCCATTGGTAAGTTTCCAATCCAAGAAGTAACCGCAGAAGGCTGGATGCCGTTCCACGTTTCAAAGAACGAGAGAACGAGCGCCGTATAAATTGTCGCTTTCATCGCCACACCAGGGTTTCGTTGAAGACGTTCCGTCACCGATACGAGCACGAGTGCGATCATGACCGGATAGAGGAGCGTGAGCAGCGGCACGGCGATTTGAATCAACGAACTCAAACCGACGAGTGAGATCATGAATCCAAACAACGTTGTCGCGATGACGACATGATGATATTTGAGAGAATCAAACTGGTTGCTGATGAAGCGTGAGAACTCTGAGATGAGGCCAACTGCTGTCGTCAAACAAGCGAGGAAGACCGCTAATCCGAGTGCGAGCATTCCGACTTGTCCGTAAGACGTACCTGCGAACGCTTGGAGAAGGCTTGCGCCACTCGTCGTTCCTTCTGCGACTGTCATATTCGCACCGATTGAAGCGAGCGAGATATAGACGAGCATCAAACAGGTAACGGCCACCATGCCTGCAGAGCGAAGAAGCGAAGACGCTTCTTTTTGGTCACTCAATCCATTAGCTTTCAACGTGACGAGGACAATTGCCCCAAAGACGAGGGCCCCGAATACATCCATTGTCAAATAGCCTTGTTGGAAACCTTGGCCGAGTGCACCCACCCATGTCTCAAATCCTTCCGCTGGAGCTCCCGGTTCCCCGAGAGGCGAGATGAGGTTTGTGATTCCAATCGCTACAAGCAAGAACAAGAGGATTGGTGTGATGATGCGCCCGATGACTTCAATCAACTTTTGAGCACGAAGCGTCAAGAAGAACGTCAACCCGAAAAAGACGGTCGAACTCATCGCGAGTGTCAAAGTAGAGGGAGCATCGAGAAACGGGACGAGTCCCATTTCATACGTGACGGCAGCCGTACGCGGAATTCCGAAGAATGGTCCGATGGCTACATACATCAATCCTGTCAAGATAAGCGCGAGACGCTTTGGAATATAACGAGCAATTTGGTCTGTCCCACCGCCGACCCGAGCGACTGCGAACAAAGCAAGAAGCGGTAAACCGACACCCGTAATGACGAACCCGATCATCGCCGGTACGAGGTTTTCCCCCGCCAAGGCGCCGAGCTCTGGTGGGAACAGTAAGTTCCCGGCCCCAAAGAATAAAGCAAAAATCGTAAACGCTAACGGGAACAATGTCGATTTTTTCATACAACTACCTCCATACACTTGATATTCCGAACGACTTAACAAAAAAATAATAACTAAATTTTCTGACAATATATCGCTTGGTCTATTTCATTATACACACTTCCTATCGTTTGACCACCCTATCTCCAAAATTCGAGGTTTAATTTTTTGAAATGTAGATTTCACAAAAAAATCTCCCTTTCATATGCAGGGAGATGTAAGCGGTTAATAGCGTATGTCGAACGAGCGAAATTCCTGATCGTTCGCTTCCGTCTCTTCGATTCGTTCGACACCGACAAAGCGATTGCCATCTTTCAACGCCTGCTGGAAAGCATCTACCTCATTCGCCGTTCCTTCGACATGAAGTTCGACTGTCCCGTCACTTAGATTGCGAACCCATCCTTTGATGCCGAATCGTTGCGCGGTCACCTGTGAAAAATATCGAAACCCCACGCCTTGGACACGTCCAGATACAATCAAACGTTTAGCAACTCTCATTCTATTTTCCTCCTTTATTTTGTCAAAGATGTTTAGAGGTCCTTACTTTAGGAAACAGTATTTAAGTAAAATAATGGAATTGGAGTGGTTGTATGAATGAATTTATTACTCTTGTCACGAACGTTTCCGACTGGCTTTGGGGCGTACCGATTATCTCGTTACTCGTTTTATCCGGTATCTTCCTCACCATCAAGCTCGGTTTCTTTCAGTTTCGTTACCCCATCTACATATTCAAGCAAACATTCGGCAGCATTTTCAAAAAGCCGAAAGGTGAAGGCGACATCAGTCCGAGACAAGCGTTGACGTCAGCCCTCTCTTCAACAGTCGGGGCCGCGAACATCATCGGTGTACCTGCAGCGATCATGTTCGGGGGACCGGGTGCCATCTTCTGGATGTGGGTCATCGCTATCATCGGCATGGCCATCAAGTTCTCAGAGAGCGTACTGGCCGTGCACTATCGTGAGAAGAATGATGCCGGCGAATTTGTCGGGGGACCGGTCTACTACATATCAAAAGGACTTCGTTGGAGGTGGCTCGCGACGTGGTTCGCCTTCGCCCTCATGATCGAACTCATTCCGAGTATCATGGTACAAGGAAACGCTGTCAGCTCGGCAGTCCGTGAGACGTTCAATGGGAACACGCTCATCACGGGGATTGTCGTCGCTATTCTTGTGGGCATCATAGTCTTTGGTGGACTGAAGCGCATCGCGAAAGTCACGGAGATCGTCGTCCCTGGCATGGCACTCGTCTATGTCGGAGCCGGACTCGTCATCGTCTTGATGAACTTCTCTGAGATTCCAAACGTTCTCAGTCTCATCTTCTCTTATGCATTCGAGCCGATGGCCGCGTTCGGTGGGTTTGCCGGTGCCGCCGTTGCTGAGACGATTCGTTGGGGCTTCGCCCGTGGACTCTATTCAAATGAAGCCGGTCTTGGAACGGCACCGATTGCCCACGCCGCGGCACAGACGGACCATCCGGTGCGCCAAGGGTTCTGGGCCGTCATCGGGATCGTCATCGATACGCTCATCATTTGTAGCACGACCGCATTCGTCGTCTTGTCTTCAGGTGTCTGGACGGCAGACGGAGCGATGGATGACCCAGCAGCGTTGACGACGATTGCTTTCAATGAATACTTCGGTTACACGGGAAGCTTACTCGTCACCATCTCGCTCATCTTCTTCGTCCTCTCGACCATTATCGTCATCATCTTTTACGGCTCGCGACAAGCCGAGTACTTATTCGGTTTGACGGCAGGAAAAATCATGAAGGCCGTTTATATCGTCTCGATTGTCATCGGTTCGATTGGAGGCGCTCAGATGATTTGGAACTTCCTAGACTTGATGCTAGCGATGATCCTTATCCCGAATATGATTGCCGTCTTGCTTCTAAGTGGTGAAGTGAAACGATTGACAACCGAGTTCTTCACATCCGAGAAGTATTACAAGAAAGATATCGCCGAAGAAGAGGCGTCTTAACCAACAATCCGACTGCATAAGCAGTCGGATCTTTTTTAGGATGCGGGCTCGACTTTCTCAATCCCTGCTTTGATAGTTTGTACCGAGGCGTCAAACTTCTGTTGTTCTTCGTTCGTCAATTCAATCTCGATGATCTTACGAATGCCGCTTCGGTCAATCAAGGCCGGTACGCCAATATGCACGTCACTCGCCCCGTACTCGCCGTCTAGGTGAGCGCCAATCGTCACGACGGAGTTTTCATTTCGGACGATGGCCCGGATGATGCGAAGCAAGCCTACCCCAATCGCATAATATGCGGCGTTCTTATGCTCGATGATCTGGTAAGCAGCGTCGCGTACGTCCGCATAGATCGCTTCTAAGTCTTCGAACTGATATTTCTCGTTCTCCGCCAATAGTTCATCGATACTCTTCCCATAGATGCGTGCGTTGTTCCATGCGACAAAGCCCGTATCCCCATGTTCACCCATATAGTAGGCGTGGCAGTTTCGTGGCGATAGTTCGAAATAGTCTCCAAGTTTGTAACGGAGTCGTGCTGTATCGAGGACCGTCCCTGAACCGATGACGCGTTCTTTTGGTAAACCCGATGCTTTCCAGGCGACGTGTGCCATCACATCGACCGGGTTCGTCGCGACGACTAAAATGCCGTCGAACCCGCTCTTCATCAAGTCTTCGGTCACGGTGCGGACGACCTTGGCGTTTTGCTCGACGAGGTCCATCCGTGTCTGCCCAAGTTTTTGTGCGGCTCCTGCCGTGATGACGACGATATCTGCGTCTTTACAATCCGAGTAGTCGCCTGCCCAAATCCGGACCGGTGTCGGAGCGAATGAGATCCCATGATTGAGGTCCATCGCCTCTCCTTCTGCCTTGGCATGATTCGAGTCGATCAGGACGAGCTCCTCGCAAAGCGCAGCCGTGGATAATTGGTAAGCAAAACTGACCCCGACCCAACCGGCACCGATGACGGCGATGCGAGTGATATCTTTCGGGTCAATATCATCTTTATGCGGAATACGTGTCATGTAAAACCTTCCTTTCTATGATTCATTCTCTTTTTTAGCATACCCGACTCTTCCATCTTTAACGACAAAAGCTGCATGAAAAATACGTGATTCCGTTATATATCTTATTTCGATTCAAAGATTCCGGTATTCCGGACATAACCGAAAATCTGAATTGTCTCACTTTCCAAGATGAACGGAATTTTTTCTCTTTCCAAAATCGAAATGAGTTCAGTGGACAGATCACAAACATCTGGGTCAAGAATCACTCCCTTATAGAGCAGTACGCTTGGTCGCAAACGAATCCATTCGATGGACCGTAAAGGGGACTCCAGCCAGATTTCATCCCACTCTCCCCACAATATTTCATACTCGGACAACGAGTCGTTAGGAAACAACGTATCCTCCCCTAAGTATTTTATTTGATATGGCGGCGCATAAGTCAACTCTTCAGAGACAGCTCGATTGAGACGCTTCCATTTTGTCTCGTTCATCACCGATGTCAATTGTTGTCTCTCTATGTATTGAAGTTCTTCTCGTCGATTCAAGCTGTTGAACCTCCTATCATAAGTTCTAATTTTTCAATCGTTCGTAACACGTCTTTACGGTTCTGCTTGCTTTTCATCCAAGCGGGTAATCGACTTTCGAGACTACGGTTCGTTCCCTCGCTCGTCCGAATCTTCGCGTCAATATAATCCTTAATATAGTTGAGGTGTTCACGGTTGTAAGCCCATAACACATGACCAGAACATCCTGTTTGTAAAAATAGCGGCAATCCAAAATAAACATCGACAGCTTCTCCGACGTATTTCGAACCGCTCTCCTTTGTTTGCAAATGACCGCAATGAAGACAGCTTAGGCGTACCTCATCATTCCTCTCCCACACATCAGCCTGTCTCCCGCAACTCGGGCAAATAACAAGCATGGGATTCATAAATGAATATATGTCTCGGCCCTCTAATAAAAATCGATGGGTCACGTTATCGCCTCCTTATTTCATTATACAAAAAACCAGCGAAGCAAAGCTCCGCTGGTTTTGAAGTCACGATTATCCAATCGAACCTTCCATCTCGAACTTGATGAGACGGTTCATTTCGACCGCATATTCCATTGGTAATTCTTTTGTGAATGGCTCGATGAAGCCCATTACGATCATTTCTGTCGCTTCTTCTTCCGAGATTCCACGGCTCATGAGGTAGAAGAGTTGCTCTTCTGACACTTTTGAGACTTTCGCTTCGTGCTCGAGTGACACTTGGTCGTTCAAGATTTCGTTGTACGGGATTGTATCTGACGTCGACTCGTTGTCCATGATGAGCGTGTCACACTCGATGTTCGAGCGCGCGCCCTTCGCCTTACGGCCAAAGTGGACGATTCCACGATACGATACTTTTCCGCCTTGTTTCGAAATCGATTTTGAGACGATAGACGACGACGTGTTTGGTGCGAGGTGAATCATTTTAGCGCCAGCGTCTTGGTGCTGTCCTTTACCAGCGAGGGCGATTGAGAGTGTCATCCCACGTGCGCCTTCCCCTTTCAAGATGACAGCTGGGTATTTCATTGTGAGTTTCGATCCGATGTTTCCATCGATCCACTCCATCGATCCACCCGCTTCACAGACTGCACGTTTCGTTACCAAGTTGTAGACGTTGTTCGCCCAGTTTTGGATCGTCGTGTAACGGCAATATGCATCTTTGTTGACGAAGATCTCAACGACCGCTGAGTGAAGCGAGTTCGTTGTGTAGACCGGTGCCGTACATCCTTCGACGTAATGAACCGATGCGCCTTCGTCGACGATGATGAGCGTACGCTCGAACTGACCCATGTTTTCCGAGTTGATGCGGAAATAGGCTTGGAGCGGTTGCTCGAGTTTCACGCCTTTTGGTACGTAGATGAACGAGCCACCCGACCAAACTGCTGAGTTGAGGGCCGCAAACTTGTTGTCCGTCGGCGGAATCAACTTCCCGAAGTACTCTTTGAAGATCTCTTCGTCTTCTTTGAGGGCTGTGTCTGTATCTTTGAAGATGACACCTTTCGCTTCGAAGTCTTCTTGCATGCTATGGTAGACAACCTCAGACTCATACTGAGCCGAGACACCTGCCAAGTATTTTTGCTCTGCTTCTGGGATACCGAGCTTGTCAAACGTACGTTTGATTTCTTCTGGTACCTCGTCCCATGAGCGTTCTGTCTTTTCAGATGGTTTGACATAGTACGTGATTTCGTCGAAATCAAGTGCCGAGAGGTCTCCGCCCCATGTCGGCATCGCCATCTTGTTGAAGTGATCCAACGACTTCAAACGGAAGTCGAGCATCCATTGTGGCTCTTCTTTCATGCGCGAGATCGTCTCTACGATTTCTGTCGTCAAGCCACGGCCTGAACGGAAAATCGAAACGTCCCGATCATGGAAGCCGTATTTATAATCGCCAATTTCCGGCATGTTCTTTGCCATATCGGTCTCCTCCTTCTCCTTACGCGTCCTCGTCTACTCCTTTTTCAAGCGCCTTCCACGCGAGCGTGGCACACTTGATTCGAGCCGGGAATTTCGATACGCCTGAGAGCGCCTCGATATCACCGAGGTCAAACGTATCCGTGTCGTACTCTTTTCCTTGAACCATTTCAGAGAAGATGTTGGCGAGTTGAAGCGCCTCTTCTACTGTTTTTCCTTTGACGATTTGGGTCATCATCGATGCCGAGGCGAGACTGATTGAGCAGCCTTCCCCTTCAAACTTCGCATCTTTGACGATGTCGTCTTCGACCTGTAGTTGAAGACGAAGCGAATCCCCACACGTCGGGTTGTTCAAGTCCACCTTCACGCCATCTTCGATGACGCCACGGTTTCTCGGGTTTTTATAGTGATCCATGATGACCTGGCGGTACAACATGTCGAGATTATTAAAACTCATAATTGAAATACTCCTTCGTTTGACGTAATCCCTCGATGAAGCGGTCGACTTCTTCTTTTGTGTTATACAAATAGAAGCTCGCCCGTGCCGTCGATGATTGCTTCAAAAGACGCATGAGTGGTTGTGCACAGTGATGACCGGCACGAACTGCGATACCTTGCATATCGAGCACAGTCGCGAGGTCGTGAGCATGAACGTCCTTCAAGTTGAACGTGACGAGACCGACGCGATCTTCAGGACCGTAAATCTCGATCCCTTCAATCGTTTTCATCTGCTCGATTGCGTAAGACGCGAGTTCACGTTCGTGTGCTTCGACGTTTTCAAGACCGATTTCTTCTAAGAAATCGATGGCTGCCGCAAGTCCGACCGCTCCGGCGATAATTGGTGTTCCCGCTTCGAAACGGTACGGGATGTCTTTCCACGTCGATTCATATAAATCGACATAGTCAATCATCTCGCCACCGAACTCGACCGGCTCCATGTTTTTGAGGAGTTGCTTCTTCCCATATAAGACACCGATCCCAGTCGGTCCGAGCATCTTATGTCCAGAAAAGGCGAGGAAGTCACAGTCGAGTGCTTGGACGTCAAGTTTTCGGTGCGGTGCACTTTGCGCGGCATCGACGACCATGACGGCACCCAACTCATGCGCGAGTCGAGCGACTTCGGCAATCGGGTTAATCGTCCCGAGTACGTTCGAGACGTGACTCATCGCGACGATTTTCGTCCGGTCTGATAACACCGCTTGAACCGCATCGAGTGTGACACGTCCGTCCGGCGTGAGCTCGACGTATCGAAGTGTCGCGCCTTTTCGCTTGGCGAGTTGTTGCCATGGGATTAAGTTCGCATGATGTTCCATCGGAGTGAGGACGATCTCGTCGCCTTCACCGACATTCGCATCTCCGTAGCTCGATGCGACCAAATTGATGGCCGTCGTCGTTCCACGAGTGAAAATGATTTCTTCAGGAACCGCCGCATGGATGAATGAGCGGACGCGTTCACGTGCTCCTTCATACGCATCCGTTGCTTGCGTCCCGAGCGTATGGACGCCACGATGCACGTTCGAATGGTTGCGACGATAATAGTCCTCGATCGCCTCGATGACAGCGAGCGGCTTTTGTGAGCTCGCCGCGCTATCAAGATAAACGAGCGGGTGTCCATTGATTTCCTGATCTAAAATCGGAAACTGTTCACGAATCGAGGCGTTCAACATCTTAACGTACTTTCCCTTCGATGACTTCGCGGAGACGGTCTTTGACCGAATCGATTGCGAGTTCTTCGACGACAGGCGTCAAGAATCCGTGGATGATTAAACGCTCTGCCTCTTGGCGAGACAAACCACGGCTCATCAAGTAGTACAATTGAACATCATCGACACGACCGACAGACGCTGCGTGACCTGCCATAACGTCATCTTCATCGATAAGAAGAATCGGGTTGGCATCCCCACGTGCTTTTTCAGAGAGCATCAAGACGCGCTCTGTTTGTACACCGTTCGATTTTGACGCACCGTGGTGAATCATCGATGTCCCGCTGAAGATTGCAGTGGCTGCGTCTTTTTGGACACCGTGAATCAAGATGAACCCTTCAGATGCTTTTCCGAAGTGGTCGGTACGAATGTTGAAGTTTTGTTTCTGTGCACCGCGACCGATTGTCACAGCTTTTGTATCTGAATACGTGTTGTCGCCGACGAGGTGAGTCTTCGTCTCGACGACCGAGTTCCCGTCGTTCATGTGACCGAGCGCCCAATCGAGGCGACCGTTCGCATAGACGACACCGCGACGATTCATGAACGTAAGTGCTGATTCAGCGAGCTGATCGACACCACCGAAGACGACTTTCGCGTTCTCTCCAGCGAATACTTCCGTCACGACGTTGACCGTATGCGGTTCATTCGTGCCAGAAAGGAAGTTTTCGATGTATGTCACTTCACTGCCTTCGTCTGCGACGAGGATCGTGTGGTGATAGAGGGCACCGTTCGCCTGTTCCATCGTGAAGATGGCTTGAAGCGGATCTTTCAATTGCGTGTTTTTCGGTACGTAGATGAATGCACCACCGTTTGTGAGGGCAGCATTCAACGCCGAAAGACGTTCTTCATCGACACGTACGCCTTCAGTCATGAAGTATTTCTCAACGAGCTCCGGATGTTGCTCCATCGCTTCTTTGATTCCCATGAACAAAACGCCTTCAGGCATCGACAATTCGTTATAGACGACATGACCGTTGCGTTCAACGAGCACGTTTGTCCGGTGGTCTCCGAGGAGTGATTCGATGTCCGCTGTCAAGCCGTCTTTTTGTTCGAGCTCGACATCTCCCGCTGTGAAGTCCCACTTATCAATCTTAATTTTTTCAACTTTTGGCAAAGCAAGTGTCGGCGCAAGTTCTGCTGCCTCTTTACGACGGTTGACCATCCATGCTGGTCCGCCGAGCGCTTCTGCACGTGCCGACAACGCTTGTGCATCCAATTCAAATTGTACGGTCATCGTACAGCCTCCTTACGCTTCTGTGTCTACTGTCATTCCGAGTTCTTGCTTCACCCAGTCGTAACCTTCTGCCTCGAGTCGCTGTGCGAGCTCTTTACCACCAGACATGACGATTTTCCCGTCCATCATGATGTGTACGAAGTCTGGCTCGATATAGTTGAGGAGACGTTGGTAGTGCGTGATAATCAAGCAGCCGAACTCTTCTGAACGCATTTCGTTTACGCCTTTGGCAACGACTTTAAGGGCATCAATATCAAGACCTGAGTCGATTTCATCCAAGATGGCGATGTTCGGTTGAATCATCATCATTTGAAGAATTTCGTTACGCTTCTTCTCACCGCCTGAGAATCCTTCGTTTAAATAACGGTGTGCCATTTCTGAAGGGATTTCGAGAAGCTCCATCTTCGCATCGAGTTCACGGATGAACTTCATGAGCGAGATTTCTTGACCTTCTTCACGACGTGAGTTGATTGCCGAACGCAAGAAGTCCGCGTTTGTGACACCACTGATTTCAGCCGGGTACTGCATCGCAAGGAACATCCCTGCTTGTGCGCGCTCGTCGACTTCCATCTCGAGGACATCTTCGCCGTTTAATTCGACGCTTCCCCCAGTGACCTCATAAAGTGGATGACCCATGAGTGCTGATGCGAGTGTTGATTTACCAGTCCCGTTAGGACCCATGATGGCATGAATTTCGCCACCTTTAATTTCTAGGTTAAGACCTTTGACAATCTCTTTTCCTTCGATTGAGACGCGGAGGTCATCAATTTTCATTTGTGGTACGTTAGACATTCGGATACCCCTTCCGTATTTTCTCGCCATAGTGAATGGCGTAGATTAGATATATTCTAATCTTAGACTAGTCATTTTTTTATTTCAAGCGACTCACCTTAGAATTCATTCTCAATAGAATGATAAAAGTTGAGAATGCTAATAGTAGGAAATCAAGACATTATCCGGCATTCTCTTCGACGAGTGCGAGGACTGCTTTCCGCTCTCGTACGGCAGCCGCGAAGAAGAAGGCACCACATCCCGTCAAGAGCGCCAAACTTCCGAATACAGGAAGCGATGACTGACCGAATGTATCGAGTAACACGCCACCGATAATCGGTCCGATTGTCTGTCCGAGTGACGTCAATCCCATCGCCCCGAAATAAGTGCCTCGTAAATGTTCCGGCGCGAGTTCATCCGTCAAGACGTCCGTCATGGTGAACATCAACACCTCACCGACGGTAAAGATGGCCATCGCGACAAATAGTACCCACTCTACCGTCGCAAATCCAATAAGCAAAAGTCCGAATGACAAGGTCGAAATCCCGAAAAAGAGTGACTTGATCGGAGAGACACGGATCCCGAAACGCATAATCGGATATTGGACGATGAGAACCGTGATGGCGTTCGTCGTTAATAAGTAGGCGAATAATCTCGAGCCTTCTTCTAATCCATCGCGTAGCGCGATGAATTGCGGGAGCGTCGAATTGAACTGGCTATAACCGATAATCGCGAAGATCATCCCGATGATGACCGCCCGAAACGTTCGGTCATCTCTCAGGACACGAAACGTCTCCGTCAAGCGCGGACGTGCCTTGATTCCGTCCCCTTCTTCAAACGGATATTTGTAAAACAAGATAGATATAATGATCCCGTATAATATGTAGACAGCCGTCACGACGAAGAATGCAGTCTTCACACCAGTGAGTGACAAGACGACCGCCAAGAGTGGTCCGATGGCCGCGGCGATATTGATCATGAAGTAACGGACATTATAGACGATGACCCGCTGATCTGCCTGCGTCGTATCACTGATGAGTGCACGCGAAGCCGGTTCTAGGAATGATCGCGACATCCCCATCAACATCGATAGCATGTAAAACCAAAACAGTTCCGTCGCAAGTGCGAGACCAGCGAACGTGACGGCATTAAGCACGATCCCGATCAACATGAGCTGTTTTCGTCCATACCGATCAGAGAGTGTCCCCCCAAAGAAGCTCATGAACAGACCTGAAAGTGCCGTCACGGCAAAGATCGTTCCGATCACACTCGCTGAAAAGCCGAGCGTAGCTAGATAGATCGCAAAAAATGGCATGACAAAAAACGTCGCCAGTCGTGCAAAAAACGTCCCGAACAGGACGCCCCACGTCAGTGGATGAATCTGTCTGAGCTTCATCCAAATCCCCCCTTTTCTTTCATATATGTAGTGTACTTCTCTTTATGAAAGAACACTAGACAAAAAAAGACCCAGGAGGAAGTCTCCTGAGTCGAAATGACTTATTGTTTGACCGGTACGACCGCACCTTTGTATTCGTCCAAGATCCACTGTTGTGTCTCTTCAGACGTCAATACTTCGAGGAGTGCCTTGACGCGCTCGTCTTCTTCGTCCCCTTCACGCGTGACGATCAAGTTGACGTATGGTGAATCTTCCCCTTCGAGTGCAATCGCATCTTCGAGTGGGTTGAGACCTGCATCGATCGCATAGTTCGTGTTGATGAGGACCGCATCACCTTCTCCATTGTTGTAAGCCGTTGGAAGAAGTGCTGCTTCCACGTCCGTCTTGAATTTCAAGTCTTTCGGGTTGTCGACGATGTCAGCGACTGTCGCATCGACCGTTTTGCCTTCCGCAAGCGTGATGAGACCTTCTGACTGGAGCATCGTAAGGATTCGTCCGTGGTCAGCGACCGATGAGCTCATGATGATTTCCGCTCCTTCAGGAAGCTCGTCAAGCGATTTGTATTTTTGTGAGTAGACACCGATCGGCTCGATGTGCACGCCACCTGCTGATGCGAATTTGTAGTCTTTGTTCTCAGCCATTTGTGACTCAAGGTATGGCTCGTGTTGGAAGTAGTTCGCATCGAGCTCACCGCTCGCGAGCGTCTTGTTCGGAAGCACGTAGTCTTGGAACTTCTTGATTTCGAGTTTGTAACCTTTTGCTTCATATTCTTCTTGTACGTGCTCTAAAATCTCAGCGTGCGGTACGTTTGACGCACCGACGATCAATGTTTTGCCATCGCCAGAACCTGTTTCCGCCTCTTCCCCGCCGCAAGCCGCGAGAACTGTGAATGCTGATAAAGCTGTCAATCCGAGTACTGTTTTCCAAGTTTTCATAATGAATCCCTCCAAATGGTATATGTGTGATTATGCTGAACGTTTATCAATTTTTGTGACGAGTCGGTCACCGATGAACTGGATGACGAAAACGATGATCAAGATGAGCACCGTCGCGACGAACGTGACGTCGTTTTGTGAGCGTTGGAACCCTTCCAAGAAAGCCAAGTTCCCGAGTCCGCCGCCACCGACGACCCCCGCCATTGCCGTATAACCGACGATGGCTACGATGGTCACCGTGAGTCCCGACACGATTGCCGGAAGAGCTTCCGGAATCAAGACTTTATAGATGATTTGCCATTTCGTCGCCCCCATCGATTCGGCCGCCTCGATGACCCCACGGTCGACTTCACGAAGCGCAAGTTCGACCATCCGAGCGTAGAACGGTGCCGCTCCGATGATGAGCGCCGGAAGCGCCGCCGTCGAACCGAGCATCGTCCCGAGTAGGAACAACGTGAACGGGATGAGTAAGATAATTAAGATGATGAACGGAATCGAACGGAACACGTTGACGATCGCGCTGACGAAGACGTAAATCGGACGATTCTTCAATAAAAGTGATTCGTTTGTAATATAGAGAATCAAACCTAAAGCGAGTCCGATCACAAACGTCGCCACACCTGCGACGAGCGTCATGTATAACGTCTCCCAAGTCTGCTCCATCATAATTTGCCAATCTACGTTAGGAAACATCGCTTTCCACCTCCACTTCTACGGATTGCGAACGAATCGACGTGATGGCACGTTCGATTTCACTTGCTTCCCCAATCAGTTGGATGAATAGCGTACCGAGCGCACCGACTTGTGACTGGGTCACGTTCCCGCCGATGATGTTGAATCCGATATCATGCGTCTTGAGGACGTCAGACAAAATCGGTTGTTCTGCCGTCTCGTTCAAGAATTTCAATTTGACGATTTGACCGCTCGGATACCGTTCTTTAAGGTGTTCGAACGTGAGCGACAGATCGTCGACCGCCCCGATTTGCTTGACGAATTCTTTCGTAATCGGTTGCTCCGGATGTTGGAACACGTCCGAAACTTGACCCGTCTCGACGACTTTTCCGGCCTCCATCACGGCGACACGGTGACAAATCTTTTGGATGACGTGCATCTCATGCGTGATGAGGACGATCGTCAATCCGAGCTTTTTATTGATGCTGACGAGCAGTTCGAGAATCGAATCCGTCGTCTTCGGGTCGAGCGCGCTTGTCGCTTCGTCACAGAGGAGAACCTCAGGATTGGTAGCGAGCGCGCGGGCGATCCCGACTCGCTGTTTTTGACCGCCCGACAGTTGCGATGGATAGCTATCCTCGCGACCAGCCAAGCCTACGAGTTCGACGAGTTCCTGGACGCGTCGTTTCCGTTCACTTGCCGGAACCCCGATCAGTTCGAGTGGGAAACTGATGTTTTCTGCGACCGTGCGCGACCACAGAAGATTAAAGTGCTGGAAGACCATCGAGACGTTCTTGCGAACTCCCCGTAGTTCTTTCGGGCTGAGCTTCGTGAGCTCACTCCCGGCGACCTCGATTTCACCGCTTGACGGAGACTCGAGACGGTTGAGTAATCGGATGAGCGTCGACTTCCCCGCCCCCGAATATCCGATTATTCCAAAAATTTCACCGCGATCAATCGTTAGTGATACATCATCGACCGCCTGGACACGACCATTCTTCGTATCGAACCATTTGGCGACGTTTCGTAATTGAATCAATACCTTTCCCTCCTGACAACAAAAAAAGCGCGCACGTTTGAGCAAACGTGCGCACTTTATCGTACGGACAACGATTGCTCTCATCTGTCAAGGTTTCTCACCTTGCTGGAATTAGCACCATTTCGGATTGCTCCGCGGTTGCTGGGCGTCATAGGGCCAGTCCCTCAGCCTCTCTTGATAAGAGTGTTGTGTATTCGATTAGCTTTATCATAGCGACAGCTTTTTCTGCTGTCAAATCCTTTATTCAAAAAAATTAAAAAAAGGTGCCGTCCGAGGACGACACAGAACGTAGCACCTTGAGTCACGGAAGGACAGCCCATAGATGAAAATCTTTTGCCCGTTCAAGATTTACATCCTTATATGGGGGAGATTCACCAATCATCACTCGATCTTAGCTTGGACCGTGCGATTATACGGAACGTCTGTCTTCGCTTGATTTTTTTGGGGGACAATCGAAGGGAAGACTGACGTGTATTCGTATAAAGGTAGCAGCGGCTTCGCCAAAACGTCTTGATATCGGGAATATCGCGTCCTATTTTGTGTTCAAGTAAGATGTTGTAATGAATATACCATTCGTGAACTTTCTGTGTCAACTGATTATTTAAAATTTTCAGATTATTCTAATGTTCCTCTCTCACTTCACGAAAGAGAGGACATGTTGCACATTTTGAAACGCGTACAATCGATCTTGAACCTCGCCATTTTCAAGCTTCAACAGGGCGGGTACGCTCATCACTTGGTAGGCTTCTAGCTCTTTTGGGATATAGTTCGCATCTCGCTTTTCGATTTTAATTTCAGGGTCGACCGCTTCGACGACCGTCAACATTTTTTCCGCCACAGCGCATGTACCACACATCGGGGCGTATATATATAAGAATCCGTCTGTAATCATTCTTCTCACCTCTCTTGTCATTATAAGGGGCGATGGATTCCCGTTCAAAAATCGTGCTCTCGTAAAAATTCAGAATTTTTCAATGATTCTCTTGACTCTTTCTGGTGAGAGGAATAATATGGGTTCTAACTTTATCGCTTTTGTACATAACAGCAAAGAAGAAGGACAGGTGAATGAATGATGACGGAACCAACAACAGGTACGATGAAACAGTTCACGATGAACGTCTTAAACGGTCTCAGCATGGCGATTCTGATCGCCCTTATCCCGAGCGCACTACTCGGTGAATTAACGAAAGCCATACTTCCGTATTTTCCGTCTCTTCAATTCATATTGGATGCGACGACGATTGCGATGCGGCTTCTGCCAGCCATTATCGGGCTAGCGGTCGCCATGCAGTTCGGACGATCGATTCTCGAAGCCGGGACGATCGCGATTGCAACGTATGTCGGTAGCGGTGCCGTTCGAATCGACGAAGGTGCGTTCGTGATGGCGGGCATCGGGGATGTGATCACAGCCGGTGTGACCGCTGCAATCGCTACACTTCTAGTCATGAAGCTCGCTCCCCACTTGAAGACGTATACGGTCATTGTTATGCCGATGACCATCATTGTCGTCGCAGGAGGCATCGGTACCTTCTTGTTGACGTACATTTCCCAAATCACGACGTATATCGGTCTACTCATCATGACCATGACTGACCTGCAACCGGTCCTCATGGGGATCCTGATCGCCATGGCGTTCTCGCTCATCATCGTTTCGCCGATCTCGACCGTCGGGATTGCGACGGCCATCAGCCTGTCCGGTGTCGCGGCGGGTGCGGCGAACCTCGGAGTCGTTGCAGCCGGATTCGGTCTCGCGATCGCCGGATGGCAGGCGAACGCGACCGGCACATCGATTGCCCATTTCCTCGGTTCTCCGAAGATTCAGATGGCGAACTTTGTCCGACGCCCCATCATGATGCTTCCCATTTTGGCAAATGCGGCGATTCTCGGTGCGCTCGCTGGAATCCTAAAAATTGAGGGAACGCCAATCAGCGCCGGGTTCGGGGTGTCAGGACTCATCGGTCCAGTGAACGCCCTTCATCTCATGCCGGGTGGATTCGCTCTCTTCAACGTCCTGCTCGTCATCGTCTTGTTCGGTCTGATTCCCGTCGCACTCGGAATCTTCTTCTATCGCGTGTTTGAACGGGCGACTCTCGTCAAATCCGATCATTACCGACTCGATTTCGAGTAAAAAAAAGCCGGCTTCTCCATTGGAGAGGCCGGTTTTGATTATCCTTGAATCATCGCTTCGTATTCTTCTGCAGACATGAGCTTGTCGAGGTCTGACTCTTCCGTCAACTCGACTTCGATCATCCATGCGTTTTCAAACGGTGACTCGTTGACGAGTTCTGGAGAATCCGCGAGGTCCTCGTTCACTGCTGTGATGCGACCTGATACTGGTGCATACAACTCAGAGACCGTCTTCACTGATTCGACTGAACCGAATGGCTCGTCGAGCAAAATCGTACCATCGACTTCTGGAAGTTCGACAAACACGATATCCCCTAGTTCGCTTTGTGCGAAATCCGTGATGCCGATGCGGGCTTTCGTTCCGTTTACTTCTACCCACTCATGTTCTTTTGAATAACGTAAATTTGCTGGTACTTTGCTCATCCTAACTTCCCCCTCAAATAAATTAGACTCACATCTGTATTATAGCACTTAGCCCCAAACGTCCGTAAAGGACTTTTCTGAAAATCCGATGGTCGTTTTTTCACCATTTGTGACGATTGGTCGCTTCAAAAGCATACCATTGCTCGCTAATAGCTCAAGTTGTTCGTCTTCTGATAGATTTGGCAGCTTGTCCTTGATGCCTTCGTTCCGATAGACTTGCCCGCTCGTATTGAAGAACTTCTTGAGTGGTAGACCTGATTGTTTCCACAGTTCGGCGAGTTCCGCTTTCGTCGGTGTCGATTCAACGATATGAGCGTATGTATACGCGATGCCTTGCTCCTTCAACCATTTTTCTGCTTTTTTACATGTACTGCATGGTGGATAGCCGTATAGTGTCACCATCTGTTCATCACCTCTATTCTCAATGTAGCATATTCCGAGAAATCAATTCACGTCTCAAGCAACCGTTCAATCTCTCGCTTCATCGTCGGGTTCACTTCGTGCCTCGCTTCAATCAACCGTAAGATCGCCGCTGCCGCCTCGATTGACCTGCCGTATCCTTTTACCCCATCTGACAAGAAGGGAATCATCTCCGGCTGTCTTGACTCGACCCGGCGTGTCGGATTGAACGGATCTCCTTGTCCGCCGAGCGCCTTCAAGACGTTTTGAACGGCCGCGACTTGGACGAGTTCGAATCCGGCGAGCATCTCGCCCCGACGTTCCCGAAGTAAGCCGACATATAGGTTCGTCAACGCCTCTTCATAATAATAATCCGCTGATTCACGTGTGATTTCGAGGCGTGGTGTCGCAAATACTTCGAGCGCCTCGTCCCGTCGCCAGACGACACGTCCTGGCGTATAGGCGATGGTCGCCAGTTCATGCAGTTCAAAGACGGCGAACTCACCATAAATGCCATCTTGATACATGATTTTATGCCCGTCCTTCGTGTTTTGGAACTGATAGTGAAGCGGTTCGACCTCGAGCCAGTCGAGTCGGTCGATAAAGCGCGCCTTCTGCCCATCTTCGACAATCAAAAAGAAATCGAGGTCCGAATACTCATCCAACCGCTCCGTCTCTTGTCCAATCGAACCCAATGCGAGCAGCATGAGCGTCCCGTCCTTTTCGGCAACGGACCGTCCAATGCGTTCCATCCGGTCGAGTAATACATCTCGTTTTGTCATCGTCTCTCCCCCTCGTCTCTATTGTACGTGGCAGAGCTCAAAAAAAGAAAGGGTCGACCGCGTCCGGTCCACCCTTTCTGTCCATTTGATTAGACGATAAACTTGTTCGCTTTGATGAGGCTCGCTGCGACTTCGCGCTTCGTGCCGATCACATTAATCGGTTGATAGCGGCTGAACTTCTTCATTGCCGAGAGAAGCATACGTTGCTCGTCACCAGACGCCGCTGCGTACAACACTTCTTTCGCCATGAGTTCGACTTGCTTGAACACTTGCTCCGCAAAGATTTCTGTGTAGCGGACTTTGAGCGTGTTCTTCTCTTCGCCTGAACGGGCAATCGCTTTGTCTGTACGAGCGATGGCTGCTTCAAGCGCATAGATGGCACTGATCATGTCTGCGATCTTCGCCAAGATTTCTTGTTCGTTTTGAAGGTCTTGTTGATACTTCTGGACAGCTGTACCCGCGACCATCAAGTTGATCTTCTTCATGTTCGAAAGGAGCATCTTCTCGCGAGCGAGTGGTGAGCCGTCCAATTCTTGTGGCATGTAGCTCATGAGCTCTTTTTGAAGTTTTTGCGCTTCTGCGAGGAGCGGCAATTCACCTTTCATCGCTTTCTTGAGGAGCGTACCTGGGACGATCAAACGGTTGATCTCGTTCGTTCCTTCGAAGATGCGGTTGATTCGCGAGTCACGATAGAGGTTCTCGACTTCATATTCTGCCATGAATCCGTATCCACCGTGAATCTGGACCGCTTCGTCGACAACGTAGTCGAACGTTTCAGAAGCGAATACTTTGTTGAGTGAGCATTCGATCGCATATTCTGCGATTGCTTGTGCGACTTTTGATCCGTCGCGCATGTTCTCATCACCGAGTGCGTCCAAGCTGTCCTGGAACAAACCACCTGTACGATAGACTGAACTTTCCATCGCATAGATGTTCGCTGCCATCGTCGCCAATTTCTCTTGGATGAGTGGGAATTGGCTGATCGGTGTCTTGAACTGTTTACGCTCGTTCGCGTATTGAACCGAGAGGTCGAATGCACGTTTTGAAGAACCGACTGCTCCGACTGCGAGTTTGTAACGACCGACGTTCAAGATGTTGAAGGCGATGACGTGACCTTTTCCGATTTCACCGAGAAGGTTGTCGACTGGTACTTCGACGTCTTCAAGGATGAGCGTACGTGTCGACGAGCCCTTGATTCCCATCTTCTGTTCTTCTGCGCCTGTTGAGACTCCTTTGAAGTCACGCTCGACGATGAAGGCACTGAACTTGTCGCCATCGATTTTTGCGTATACGACGAACACGTTCGCGAAGCCGGCGTTTGTGATCCATTGTTTCTCACCGTTCAAGACGTAGTGCGTGCCCGCCTCGTTCAAGACAGCTGTCGTTTTCGCACCGAGGGCGTCAGAACCTGAGCCTGGCTCCGTGAGGGCGTAAGCCGCGATCCATTCACCTGTCGCGAGTTTTGGCAAATACTTGTGTTTTTGCTCTTCTGATCCGAAGAAGACGATTGGAAGCGTCCCGATCCCGACGTGTGCGCCGTAGCTGAGCGCGAACGAACGTGCTTTCGCGAAGCGCTCCGTGATGATCGAAGATGAGATTTTATCGAGTTGGTAACCGCCGTACTCTTCTGGAACGTCTGCTCCGAGAAGACCGAGCTCGCCCGCTTCTTTCAACAATTCGACAGAGAGGTCGAACTCGTGTTTCTCGATGCGCTCGAGGACTGGCATGACGCGGTCATCGACGAATCCTGCCGTCGTGTCCCCAATCATCTTATGCTCATCTGAGAAATCCTCTGGTGTGAAGAGACGCTCTGCGTCGAGTGCGTCAATGACAAAGCTACCGCCTTTAATCAATTCATGTTCTGTACGTTCCATATCCGATTCCCCCTTATAGTAATTCGAAGACACCAGCCGCGCCCATTCCGCCGCCGATACACATCGTGACAACCCCATACTTCTCATTGCGTCGTTTCATTTCGTGCAAGATCGAGACTGAAAGTTTTGCTCCCGTACATCCGAGTGGGTGACCGAGGGCGATAGCGCCGCCGTTCACGTTCACTTTCGATGGATCGATGCCGAGTTCACGGATGACACCGAGTGACTGGCTCGCGAACGCTTCGTTCAACTCGAACAATCCGACTTCTTCTAACTTCACGCCAGCCATCTCGAGTGCTTTCGGAATGGCGACGACTGGTCCGATTCCCATCACTTCCGGACGGACACCGCCGACCGCGAACGAGAGGAACTTGGCCATCGGTTGCAATCCTTGGCGTTCTGCTTCTTCACGGTCCATGACGAGAACTGCTGCTGCTCCGTCGGATACTTGTGAAGCGTTACCCGCCGTGACCGATCCTTTGATTTTGAAAGCCGGGCGAAGTTTACCGAGCGCTTCGATTGTTGAATCGGCACGGACACCTTCGTCATGCTTGACGACTTTCTCCACTTCCGCGACTTTCCCGTCTTCACCGAGTACGTGCTCGATGACCGTCACAGGAACGATTTCTTCCTGGAACTTGCCACCTGCGATGGCTGCCGCCGCCTTTTGGTGACTGTTGATAGCAAATGCATCTTGGTCTTCGCGCGAGATGTTGTATTCAGCTGCGACACGTTCTGCCGTATGTCCCATGCTCATGTAGTACTCTGGTGCCGTCTCCATGATGTGTGGGTTTGGACGGATGACGTGACCACCCATCGGCACTTGGCTCATCGACTCCATACCGCCGGCGATGATGGCCGTCGCTTGACCGATCATGATTTTCGCCGCCGCATCCGCGATGGCTTGAAGACCTGACGAGCAGTAGCGGTTGATGGTGATCGCTGGAACTTCGTGCGACAGTCCCCCCCGGACCGCCGCATAGCGAGCGATGTTCATCCCTTGCTCCGCTTCTGGCATCGCACAACCCATGATGACGTCATCAATCGGGCCTTTATATCCTGAACGCTCAAGCGTTGCCTTGATGGCATATCCCGCGAGCTCGTCCGAACGTACGTTACGGAACGAACCGCGTTTTGCTTTTCCGACCGGCGTCCGTGCGCCGGCTACGATGACTGCTTCCCTCATCTGTTTTGTCCCCCTTTATCAGTTCCGTAGTGGTTTGCCTTTCACGAGCATATGTTGCATCCGTTGTTGTGACTTCGGCTCCCCGATGAGGCTCAAGAAGGCTTCACGCTCGATGTCGAGGAAATACTGTTCATCGACGAGCGTACCGTATGCCAAATCGCCACCACTGATGACGTGCGCGAGTTTCTTCGCAATCTTCAAATCATGCTCTGAAATATAACCGCCGTAGAACATTTCATACGCCGCGAGTTCGAGCGTCGCTTTCCCTGTTTGACCGACGACCGGTAACTTTTCACGAACCGGTGCCGTGTACCCGTCAGCCAGTTCAAGGACCGTCTGTTTCGCATCGAACGTCAAGTGGTCACGGTTCATCGAGATGCCATCGACCGCACGGTGGTAACCGAGTGTCTTCGCATCAAATGCCGACTTCGATACTTTCGCCATCGCAATGTTCTCAAATGTCTGTTGCGCAGCCTTCTCGATGTTTTGCATCGATTTTGGTGTCTGCTCAAGGAGACGACGGTACGTGTTGACGTTTCCGCCTCCACCAGGGATGAGGCCGACACCGACTTCGACGAGACCCATATATGTCTCAAGCGCGGCTTGCATACGGGCTGCCGGTAAGCTGATTTCCGTACCACCACCGAGCGTCATGCCGTATGGTGCGGCAACGACCGGGCGACTTGAATAACGAATCTTTTGAACGACTTGTTGGAACTTGTTGATGATCCAATCGAGTTCGAACCAGTTCTCGTCTTCTGCTTCCATGAGCATCATCGCAAGGTTGGCTCCGACACAGAAGTTCTTGCCATCGTTGGCGAGGACCATTCCTTTGAAGTCTTGCTCGACGCGGTCGATCGACTGTTCGATCATCTGCATGATGTCGACACCGATCGCGTTGTTTGGTGATGTGAATTCGAGTGCGACGACGTCATCGCCGATATCGACGAGGCGTGCCCCACCGTTCTCTAGGATGATGCCGTTTGATTTTGCGAGCGGCTTGAGTTTCAATTCTTTCGGGTTGACGGTCTTCTCGACATACGCCTTCGACGCTTTATCGTAATACTGGTCTCCCTTATAGAATGACGTGTTGCCTGCAGCAAGCATCTCATCGATCCATGCCGGGACGTCATAGCCTTCCGCTTTCATACGCTCGACTGATTTCTCCACACCGAGGGCATCCCACATCTCGAACGGTCCAAACTTCCAACCGAAGCCCCACTTCATCGCATCGTCAATCGCAACGATCGTATCGGCGATTTCACCAGTGAGACGTGCCGAGTAAGCGAGCGTCTTCGCCGTGATTGGCCAGAGCAATTGTCCGACGCGACCTTTGTTCAAGATGGCACCTTTCAATTTCGCTTTTGAGCCTGGAAGTGACTTGATTTGATCGAGTTCAGGAACTGTAATCGCTTTCAATTGTTCGTATTCGAACGTCTGAAGGTTCAACTCCTGGATGACCTTGCCTTCTTTCTTATAGAAGCCTTGACCAGCCTTTTGTCCGATCCAACCTTTTTCAACGAGTTGCTTCATTTCTGAAGGGACGTCGAACGTGTCCTTCTCTTCCCCAGCTTCGAGTGTCTCGTAGACGTTCCCCGCCACGTGGACGAATGTGTCGATTCCGACGACGTCGAGTGTGCGGAACGTCGCTGATTTTGGACGACCGATGAGTGGACCTGTGATCGAGTCCATCTCTCCGATTGAAGCGTTTTGCTTGAGCATCTCTTCAAACGTGACGAGAAGACCATACGTCCCGATCCGGTTCCCAATGAAGTTCGGTGTGTCTTTTGCTTCGACGACACCTTTGCCGAGACGATCTTCCGCGAAACGTGACATGAAGTCGATGACCGGACGGGCTGTCTTCTCCGTCGGGATGAGTTCGAGCAACTTCAAGTAACGCGGTGGGTTGAAGAAGTGTGTCCCGAGGAAGCGTGATTTCAATCCTTCCGGAAGGGCACTTGCCATCGCTTCGATGGAAATCCCTGACGTGTTCGAGCTGAGAATCGCATCTTCACGGATGTAAGGTGCAATCTTCTCGAAGAGTTGTTGCTTCACATCGAGACGTTCGACGACGACTTCGATGACCCAATCCGCTTCTTTCAAACGCTCTAAGTCATCTTCTAAGTTCCCGACTTCGATGAAGTTGAGATGATCGGCTGTCGCAAGTGGTGCTGGATTTTGTTTCAGTAGTTTTTGACGGTTTTCTGAGGCGATGCGATTGCGTACTTCTGGTGACTCCAGCGTCAACCCTTTCGCTTCCTCTTTAGATGTCAATTCACGTGGTACGATGTCGAGCATGAGCGAACGAATCCCCGCGTTCGCCAAGTGAGCCGCAATCCCCGCCCCCATTACTCCTGAACCGATGACGACCGCAAAACGAATTGAGTTCGTCAAACGGAGGTCGGTTGATTGTTCGATGTGACTCGTCATAGTGTTCCCCCCTAAAATGAGAATGAATAGTGATTCATTTCACGCGTAAAAAAAATCGCAATCACCATCGTGTTTACTCTTCTATCATAAATGAATGAACATTCATTCGCAAGCGTTCATTTTTCAATTTCATTCCATTTTTTGAATGAGCGATTAGTTTTCAATGGGTGTGGTATAGACAAAAAGAGTCAAATTCAGAAAGGGGAATGTATACATGCATGATAATCGTTTAAACACTGTCGGTAGCCGAAAGGACTTTGAGTCGTTTAAGAAGAAAGCCCAAGAACAGGCACACCAACCGGGAATCGATTCGAAGATGGAGCCTTTCCCGATCTATGAACGGGAAGATTATAAAGGTAGTGACAAGTTAAAAGATAAGGTCGCCATCATCACCGGTGGGGATTCCGGAATCGGAAAGTCGGTCGCCATCTTTTTCGCCCACGAAGGTGCGAACTCCGTCATCGTCTATAAAGACCAAAACGAACTCGAGGACGCGGAAGCGACGAAAGAACGGATTGAGGACTTAGGTCAAGCCTGTCTCTTGCTTCAAGGCGACCTCGGCGAATCTTCTTTCTGTCAACGAGTCGTTGAAGAGACGCTCGAGACGTTCGGTCGGATTGACATCCTCGTCAATAACGCTGCCGAACAACATCCACAGGAGTCGCTCCTCGATATATCAGACGATCAACTCGAGAAGACGTTCCGCACGAATATCTTCAGCATGTTCTACTTAACGAAAGCAGCGCTCCCCTACTTAAAAGAAGGAGCGAGCATCATCAATACGACCTCGATCACAGCCTATGAAGGAAACGACCAATTGATTGACTATGCATCGACGAAAGGTGCCATCACGGCATTCACCCGCTCGCTCGCCAAAAACTTGGCGGACAAGAAGATTCGCGTCAACGGGGTCGCCCCGGGACCGATTTGGACACCGCTCATCCCGTCAACGTTTGACGCGGAGAAGGTGAAATCGTTCGGCGATTCAGCAGAGATGAAACGACCGGGGCAACCGGCCGAACTCGCACCGGCGTATGTCTATCTCGCAAGCGATGATTCGACATACGTCAGTGGTCAAGTCATCCACGTAAATGGTGGAACCGTGATTAATGGATAATTGTTCGAAGACTCAGTTCGTAGCTGAGTCTTCTTTTTGTGCAGTTCATCCAGAAGAACATCAAGAACTTTTCTTTTGGCTGTCCGATCAAATCGGTCCAGATTTTTGGGTAAGTGAGGACGAGAACAAGAAATCGTAACACCTCCGCTACATAGAAGACCGAATGTATCGACGTTATCCATACATCAAAAAGCACGAACATCCTCGACGAATGTTCGTGCTCATTTTATTTCTTCACCATTCCCTTTAACACGAACGCCACGTTTGCCGGGCGCTCTGCGAGACGGCGCATGAAGTAACCGTACCAGTCACGACCGTATGGCACGTAGACACGGACTTTGTATCCTTGGCGCACGAGCTCGAGTTGACGCTCGACGCGGATGCCGTATAACATCTGGAACTCGAACTGGTCGAGTGGAATGTTGTTCTCTTTGACGTGCTCGATGATGGCGTCAATCATATGGTCATCGTGTGTCGCGATGGATGCGTAGTTCCCGTTCGCAAGATGGAGTTTGACGAGCTTCACGTAGTTATGGTCCACGTCCTCTTTTTCAGGGAACGCGACCGTCGCCGGCTCTTTATATGCCCCTTTGACAATGCGGAGGTTCGGCTTGAGCGGCGCAAGATGATTGATGTCATCTTCCGAGCGGTACAAGTACGACTGGATGACCGTTCCGAGACCGTCGAATTCAGCTTTCAGCTTTTTGAACAATTCGAGCGTCTTTTCACAACGCTGCTCATCTTCCATATCGATGGCCACAAAGACCCCGACTCGTTGTGCGACCGTCAAAATTTGACGCATGTTGTCTTCAATCAACTCGTCCGAGATATCGAATCCGAGTGACGTCAGCTTGAGTGACATATAGGCGTCTAATTGCTCTTCTGCCATAATTTCAATCGCACGCATGATCTCGTCGCGATTCGTATTCGCCTCTTCGACCGTCTTAATAAATTCCCCGAGATGATCGACCGTGACCGACAACCCTTTCGCGTTCAATTCGCGAATCGTCGGGACAGAAGCCTTAAAGTCTTCCCCTGCTACAAAGCGTGATGCACCAAATCGTAGGCCATATTTCTTTGCCAAACTGTTGAGTGTTTTGTTTTGTGACATGTAGATAAATCCATCGCGCAACACTTTTTCCATCTGATTTTCCCCCTTACTTTTACACCCATCTATCTCTATGATGATGTCTGCAATTATTATGACACACAAACGTCATTTCGTCTGTATTTTTGTAACCGTTTGCAGCACTTTCTTCCCAACTTTTCAAAAAAGACAGACGTCCCGTAGGACGGCTGTCTTATAGGCTTGTCGAAGGTGCGACATAGAGTAAAATACTGAGGAAGATGAACACGCTTCCCGCTAGGACGAACAAGTGCCAAATGGCATGGTTGAACGGCAGTTTTTGCCACACGTAAAACACGATACCGACCGAATAGGCGATCCCTCCTGCGAGAAGAAGCATGAACCCTTGATGACCGAGTGATTCATACAACGGACGGATGGCGATGATGCAGATCCAGCCAAGTGCGAGGTATGTCACATTGGACACCCACATGTACTTTCCGGTCGAAAATAGTTTCCACACAATCCCGAGAATTGCCACACCCCACACGATCCCGAATAACGTCCAGCCGAGCGTCCCGTGAAGGGTCACGAGGGCGAACGGCGTATAACTTCCGGCGATGAGTAAGTAAATCCCCGCATGGTCGAACACTTGCAACACCCGCTTCGCCCGTGGATGCGGAATGGCGTGCATGAGCGTCGAGAAGAGATAGAGTAAAATCATCGATGCCCCGAACACACTGACCGCGGTGACGTTCCATGTGCTCCCACTCTCTGTCGCGCTCATGACGAGCAGGACGAGGGCGACGATGCTGAAGATGACTCCCAGGCCGTGCGTGACCGCGCTCGCAATCTCTTCCCCGAGCGTGTCGGCATGGAGCATCTCTTTGAGTTGCTCTTGTTTCATGTGCTCCCACCTTCCATAACTGTTCCTTCTAGTATGGACATTTCCCGATTTGAACGCAATCAAAAACACGGGCTACCGATTAGCCCGTGTCGAGATTATGCGACTTCTTTCACCGGAACGTCACATTCCATTTGCGCTGCTCGCATCGCGCGTGCCCGTTTGTGGAACAAGACGAGAAGCGTCAACGTGCCGAGTGTCGAGATGACGTACGGAAGGACTCCGTCCAGTTTGAAGCCGATTGGCGCCGTCAAGATGTAGAACCAGACTGCATATAACATGAACGTCCCCGGAAGGAGCGCGATGTAGTGGTTTTTCCCTTTAATGTAAAGGTACATCGCCCCGACGAACAGTGCGATGACCGCCGTCGTCTGGTTCGCCCAGTTGAAGTATTGCCAAAGCATTTGGAAGTCCATGTTCGTGAGCACGTATGAGATCGCGAAGAGTGGAAGCGCGATCCAAAGACGTGACGAGAACTTCTTCTGTGCGATCGACATGTAGTCCGCGATAATCATCCGTGCGCTACGGAATGCCGTATCTCCTGACGTGATTGGTAAGACGATGACTCCAAGAATCGCGAGTGTCCCGCCGATGCTGCCGAGCATGAGTGTCGCCACTTCTTGCACGACGAGTGCCGGAGTGCCCGCACTGATGAGTCCAAGTAATTCACCCGGCTCAAAGATGGCCATCGCCGCTCCAGCCCAAATCATCGCGATGACCGCTTCGGCGATCATCATGCCGTAGAAGATTTCACGGCCGTTGCTTTCTTTCATCGTCGTCCGCGAAATGATCGGTGACTGTGTCGCATGGAAACCAGAGAGCGCCCCACATGAAATCGTAAAGAAGAGGAGCGGCCAGATCGGTAAGCCGTCCGGATGCATGTTCGTCAATGTCATCTCTGGAATCTTGTATCCTTGAGCGAACAAGCTGACCGCAATCCCGATGGCACTGATGACGAGTAGCGCCCCGAAGAACGGGTAGATACGTCCGATAATCTTATCGACCGGGAGAAGCGTCGCCAAGATGTAGTAAGCGAATACGGCGAAGATGACGATGGTGAGCGTCGATGCGTTCCCATCGAACAAGTTGTTGATCATGTTACTCGGAGACGTGACGAACACCGTCCCGACAAGAAGTAAGAGTAAGAGTGCAAACCCGTTGACGATATGGCGAAGCGAACGCCCGAGAAACTTTTCCGCCAGTTGTGGCAAGTGTGCCCCGTTGTTTCGAAGGGAAATCATTCCTGTCAAATAGTCATGAACCGCACCGGCAAAGATCGATCCGAAGACGATCCAAAGGAAGGCGACCGGTCCGTAGAGCGCCCCCATGATTGGTCCAAAGATTGGTCCGACACCGGCGATGTTGAGCAATTGAATCATCGAGTTCCGTTTTTTGCCCATCGGCACGTAGTCGATGCCGTCCTGAGACGCATAGGCGGGCGTCGTCCGCTCTTCCTTGATGCCGAACGTCTTCTCGACGTAACGACCATATACTAAATACCCGACCAAAAGTAGTGCGAGTGCGACGAAGAATGTAATCATCTGTCAGTCCCCTTTTCCGTACATATGTAGCCGAATCCCATCAGCTCTTCGGTTTACACGTGTCATGTAACCGATTACATGTTTGATTATACATAAGACTAGATGATAATGTAAGGGCTTTCATTCACATTTTAGACACTTTTATTCGACAAAAAACGACGCCCGATTCGGACGTCGTTCTGTACTTATTTCAAGTTGAAAGTTGATTGTTTTGCGCCAGAACCATCGTAGTCACTCGCGATGACTTTGTACGTCCCTTTCGCAAGGCCTTTTTTGAATGTGAACGTATACGTACCAGCCCAGCTCGCCTTCACTTTTGCAACTTGCTTGCCTTTGGCGTCTTTCAAGAGGACCGTCGCGCCTGGTGTCGTTTTCCCGATCAAGGCACGCGTACCCGCTTTCACGCCTTTCGTGTTCTTCGGCGTCACCATCTTAGGTTTCTCAATCACAAATGACTCGGATTCAACCACTTTACCAGAAACATCTTTCGCTTCGATTTCATAGCTTGCCGCAACGAAACCAGCACGCTTCGTGAATTCGAATTTACCAGATGCATCTGCCGTCGCATAGGCGATTCGTTTTCCGTCCCGCTTCAACACCATTTTCGCACCTGGCGAAGACGTTCCCTTCAGTACTGGCGTGTTGGCATACGTCAAACGTTTCGAGATGGCTGGCGTTCCGACAAATCCGTCTCCGACGACTTTCGTTTCCGTCATCGTCTTCCCGTTCAATTCGCTTTCAATCGTCAACGACTGACGAAGTTTGAGTGGCTTGACTGTCAAACGGTACATCCCTTGTGCATCGGCTGTCGTCGTGGCGAGAACCGTTTGGCCATCTTTCAATGTCACGTTCGCATTTGGCGCCGTCTTCCCGGTCACGACTTTCGCACCTGGTTTGATGACATCGACCGAAAGCGTCAAATCAACTGGTACTGCCTCGAGCTCCGTCGTATAAGTGCGGAAGAGACGACCTGCCGCATCTTGACGGGTCGCGTCCGTCGCTTCGATTCCTTCGTAAAGGTTCAAGTACTGCTTCCCTGCATCCGCTGTCTCAAATGTCACCGAACGCTTCGCGTCTGCGACAATCTTCCAGTTGTTGTCGGCTTTGTAGTCCAACTTGTCTTTACTTTCGACAATGTAGTCCGAGATGACGTTACGTGTCTCATACGCTGAGCGATAGACGATGTTCTTCCCGCCACCAAGGCCTGGGAACGATGAAGAACCTGCGCGATAGTTGTTCGTCGCGACCAAGAACTCTTGGTCCATCTTGATTGGTTGTCCATTGTACTCGACGTTCTTCACGCGATTCGCGTTTTCGTTGACGAGCTTTCCGCCGACATCGAACTTCGCAGGACCCGTGACATCGATCTCATACGTCAAACCGTCGAGAACATCAAAGTTGTAGCTACGGAATTGAAGGTTGAGTAAGTTTTCGCCGTCTTCTTCGATCTGATCAAACGCACCCGCTGACATCTCGAGCCAATCCATGACATCTTTTCCTGTCACTTTGACGACTTCGAGCGTGTTCGGATACACGTAAAGGTCCGCGACGTTTTTCAAAGCGATTTGCCCTTTCGGGATATTCGTATAGTAGCTTGCATCTGTCAATTCACGTCCACCCGCTTTGAACGGTGCGCCTGCTGACAAGAGTGGCAACTCTTTATATGCAGAAAGTTCCGGGTTCGTTTCGAGCTCTTTTTCGACATACCACTTCTGTGCGTTCGTCACGAACTGAACCGATGCATCATCACGGACGAGTGCGAAGTAGCTCTGGATGTCATCTTGAATCGTTGGATCGACCGCCGTATCTGCTGTCACCGAGTCGAGTGCGGCCGATGCGTCAAGAATCTGCCACTTGCCATCTACGAGTTCAAGCTCGAAGTCGATGACGCCGAGGTCCTTCCCTTGGTTGTTCGCCATGACGACCGGCTTGCCATTGATCGTCCCTTTTGTCATATCGACGTTCGGGAACGAAGCGAACATGCCTTTCGCATCCGGGAAGCGACCGTGTTGGTGCCCCGTCATGACCATGTCGAGTTGTTCATCTGCAAGTGTCGCACTGTCACCGATGCCTGAGTGCGCGAGGGCGACGACGACGTCCGCTCCCCGGTCTTTCAATTTTTTGAACAGCTTCACGTGCGGACGGGATGATATCCTCTGCCGTCACACGACCTTGAAGGTTCCCCGAATCCCATGACATGATTTTCGGAGGGACGACTCCGAACACACCGATCTTGATCGTATGTGTTTCCCCATCCAAGTCTGTGACCGTTCGTTCGATGATTTGGACCTCTTGTCCATCCACGTTGAACTTCGAGACAATCGGGTGACCTTCTAAATCTTTGACGTTCGAGTTGACGAAACGCAGTTTCCCTTTCGACCCTTCCATCGCGTTGTATAAGAATGCGAGACCGAAGTTAAATTCATGGTTCCCGAGTGTGACGGCATCGTAGTTGAGTGCCGCCATCGCCTTGTACATCGGATGTTCGAACGCTTCATTTTTATCGACTTGGCTCTCACGGACTTGACACTCCCACGGCTAAAGCCGCAAGCTCACCCTTCGGGATGAGTGGGATTCTGAAGTGCTTGTGCGAGCGCAGTCCATTTCTGTTT